>NZ_DASQPW010000219.1:0-3014 GCF_035643755.1 Stackebrandtia sp.
CGGCGATGTCGGGGCATCGCGCGGCGGTGGCCTGGACCGACGCCCCGCGCCCGGTGTCGGCGGGCCAGCTGTTGGCCGAGCGCGCCCTGGCCGGGGACACCGAGGCCCGCCGGATTCTGCGCATCGACGTGTTTCAGGCCCTGGAGCGGGCGGGCGGCTCGCTTTTGAACACAGTGGACACCTTCATCGCCACCGGCGGGGTCCTGGAGGCCACCGCCCGCAACCTCTTCGTCCACCCCAACACGATCCGCTATAGGATGCGTCGCGTGGCCGAGGTGACCGGTTTCTCCCCCTTTGTCTCCCATGAGGCGTTCACGCTGCGTGTGGCCTTGGTCATAGGCCGCCTGGACCCCACCCGGGACCTGATTCGTTAGCCCAGCTCATCAGCGCGATTTAGAGGGTTCCTCCAAAAATTTTCATCAGATATCGTGAGTGGTGATCATCCATTTTCCGCTGAAGATCGGCGACAGTCTTAAACGTGCTTGCACTTCTCGCCCCCGGGCAGGGCTCCCAAAAACCCGGATTTCTCTCGTCCTGGCTGGAGCTTCCCGGCGCCCGTGAGCGCCTGCGCGGCTGGTCGGACCTGATCGGCATCGACCTGGTGCACCTGGGAACCGAGGCCGACGCCGAGGCGATCACCGACACCGCCGTCACCCAGCCCCTGCTGGTGGCCGCCACGCTGCTGGCCGCCGAGCACCTGCGGCTGGACGGCGTCGACCTGGTCGCCGGGCACTCGGTGGGCGAGATCGGCGCCGCGCGGCTGGCCGGGGTGCTCGACGCCGACTCCGCCATCCAGCTGGCCGCCGTGCGCGGCCGCGAGATGGCCGCCGCCTGCGCCATCACCCCCACCGGGATGTCCGCCGTGTTGGGCGGCGACGCCGACGAGGTGCGCGCGGCCATCGAGGCCGCCGGTGCCTACCCGGCCAACATCAACGGCGCGGGCCAGATCGTGGCCGCCGGTTCGCACGAGGCGCTCGGCAGGCTCGCCGACGCCCCGCCCGCGGGGGCCCGGGTGCGCCCCCTGTCGGTGGCCGGCGCCTTCCACACCCCGTACATGCAGCCCGCCGGCGACAACCTGGCGTCCTTCGCCAAGACCCTCAACCCCGGCGAGCCGCGCCGCACCTGGCTGTCCAACGCGGACGGCCGGCCGATGGACTCGGGCGCCGCGGCCCTGGACCGCCTGGTGGCCCAGGTGACCACCTCGGTGCGCTGGGACGAGTGCATGGACGCGATGACGCGGCGCGGTGTCACCGCCGTCATCGAGCTTCCCCCGGCGGGCACCCTCGCCGGGCTCGCCAAGCGCGCCATGTCCGGTGTGGAGATCGTGAAGCTGAACTCCCCCGACGACCTGGACGCCGCCCGAGACCTCATCAATCGCCACAACCCGGAAGGCCAGGAATGAGCATCACCGGTACCCGCGTCATCGGCGTCGGCCACTATCAACCGTCCAAGGTGCTCACCAACGAGGACCTGGCCCAGATGGTCGACACCAACGACGAATGGATCCAGTCGCGGGTCGGCATCCGGGAGCGCCGGATCGCCGAGGACGAGACGGTCGCCGACATGGCCACCCTCGCCGCCGAGAAGGCACTGGCCGCATCGGATCTGCGAGCCTCCGACATCGACCTGGTCGTGGTGGCCACGTGCAGCGCCGTGGACCGGGTGCCCAACACCGCCTGCCGGGTCGCCGACCGCCTCGGCGTCGGCTCGCCGGCCGGGTACGACATCAACACCGCCTGCTCGGGTTTCAGCTACGCGCTGGCCACCGCCGACCACGCCATCCGCTGCGGCTCGGCGACCAAGGCGATCGTCATCGGCGTGGAGAAGCTGAGCGACTGGACCGACTGGACCGACCGCTCCACCTGCATCCTGTTCGGCGACGCCGCGGGCGCGGTGGTGATCACCGGTACCGAGGGCGACGAGGAGCCCGGCATCGGCCCGGTGGTGTGGGGCTCGGTGCCCGAGATGAGCGACGTGGTCCGCATCGAGGCCAGCCACCCGTACATCGCCCAGGAGGGACAGACCGTGTTCCGCTGGGCCATCACCGCCCTGGCGCCGCTGGCCCGCAAGGCCGCCGAGGCCGCCGGCGTGGACATGGACGACATCGCCGCCTTCGTGGCGCACCAGGCGAACCTGCGCATCATCGAGGGCATCGCCAAGAAGCTGAAGGCCCCCAACGCGATCATCGCCTCCGACATCGTGGAGTCCGGGAACACCTCGGCGGCCTCGGTTCCGCTGGCATTGTCCAAATTGATTGACAACGGCGAGCTCAAGACCGGTGCGCCGGTGTTGCTGTTCGGCTTTGGCGGTGGACTGACCTATGCCGGTCAGGTCATCCGCTGTCCCTGAATATCCAAATAACCGAAAGGAATACACACATGAGCTCACGCGAAGAGATCCGCGACGGTCTGGCCGACATCCTCGAGGAGGTCGCCGGGGTCGAGCCCGCCGACGCCACCGAGGAGAAGAGCTTCACCGACGACCTCGACGTGGACTCCCTGTCCATGGTGGAGGTCGTGGTGGCCGCCGAGGAGAAGTTCGGAGTGAAGATCCCCGACGACGACGTCCAGGAACTCAAGACCGTCGGCGACGCCGTTTCCTACATCGAAAAGGCCCAGAAGTAACGTGACTGAAGTTGTCGTAACGGGGCTCGGCGCGACCACGCCGCTGGGTGGCGACGTGGCGTCCACCTGGCGCGCGATGCTCGACGGTGCCTCCGGCGTTTCGGCCCTGACCGACGATTGGGCGACCGAACTGCCGGCCCGCATCGCCGCGCGACTGGCCGAGGACCCCGGCGAGAAGATCTCCCGTGTGCGGCAGCGGCGGCTGGACCGCAGCGAGCAGGTCGCGATCATCGCGGCCACCGAGGCATACGCCGACGCCGGTCTCACGGATTCCGACATGGACACCGAGCGGCTCGGCGTGTGCTTCGGCAGCGGCATCGGCGGTGCGAAGACCCTCCTGGACCAGGACGACATTCTGGAGGCCCACGGTCCGCGCCGCGTGTCGCCGCA
>NZ_DASQPW010000220.1:0-7826 GCF_035643755.1 Stackebrandtia sp.
TGGCGCTGACGCGTTCGTGCTGCAGAGCCACACCACGCCGATCAACACCTGGATCATGGAACAGCTGATCATGGTGGACGCGTTGAAGCGCGCGTCTGCGAAGCGGATCACCGTGGTCCTGCCGTTCTATCCGTATTCGCGGCAGGACAAGAAGCACCGGGGCCGGGAGCCGATCTCGGCCCGGCTGATGGCCGACCTGCTGAAGACCGCCGGCGCCAACCGCATCCTGACCGTCGACCTGCACACCGCCCAGATCCAGGGCTTCTTCGACGGCCCGGTCGATCACCTGTTCGCCATGGACATCCTGGCCGAGCATGTGCAGAAGAAGTA
The DNA here is from genome assembly GCF_035643755.1 of Stackebrandtia sp. Taxonomy (NCBI): domain Bacteria; kingdom Bacillati; phylum Actinomycetota; class Actinomycetes; order Glycomycetales; family Glycomycetaceae; genus Stackebrandtia; species Stackebrandtia sp. The sequence continues at coordinate 331 of NZ_DASQPW010000220.1, forward strand.
CGCGGGCCGCCCGATGACCGTGGTGGCGCCGGATTCGGGCCGGGTGCGGGTGGCGGAGCGGTGGACCGACCGCATGGGCGGGTGTCCGCTGGCGTTCATTCACAAGACACGGGACCCGTTGCGTCCCAATGAGGTGGTGGCGAACAAGGTCGTCGGCGACATCGACGGCCGCGTCTGCCTGTTGGTCGACGACATGATCGACACGGGCGGCACGATCTGCCGGGCGGCGGAGCTGCTGGATTCGGCGGGTGCCTCGGATGTCGTGATCGGCGCGACCCACGCGGTGTTCTCGGAGCCGGCGCTGGAGCGCCTGGCCAAGGCGCCCGCCAGCGAGGTCGTGGTCACCAACACGCTGCCGATGCCGCCGGGGGCGCGGGATCTGGAGAAGCTGACGGTGTTGTCGATCGCGCCGTTGGTCGCCAAGGCGATCAGCGAGGTCTTCACCGACGGCTCCGTGACCACATTGTTCGGCGGCCTGTCGTAGCACCAACTTGGCGGCCCGTGGGTTTATGGTGCGCAGGGGCCGTGTAGACTACTGCGGTTGCCACGGCGAGGGCACGCATGTGAGTGCCGTTATCGACGAAGGATCTTCCGGTTGCCGACATTCCGGCGCCTCGCACGTGCGCTTATGCGCCAGACATCTTTTCGAGTAGGTAATGGGAGTTTTCCGTGTCCGAGGTCCGTATCAGCGCCGAGCCCCGTACTGAGTTCGGCAAGGGTGGCGCGCGCCGTACGCGCCGGGCAGGCAAGATCCCTGCCGTTCTCTACGGCCACGGCGAGAAGCCGAAGCATGTGTCGCTTCCCGCCCGGGATTTCGCGGCCGTTTTGCGTAACGGCGGAATGAACCAGCTGCTGTCGGTGGAGATTTCCGACGGCACCCGCGAGCTGGCGCTGCCCAAGTCGCTGCAACGCGACCCCATCAAGGACACCATCGAGCACGTCGACCTGCTGCTGGTGCGCCGCGGCGAGAAGGTCACCGTCGAGGTGCGCATCGACATCGTGGGTGAGCCGGAGAAGGGTGGCCTGCTGGTCACCGAGTCCGACTCGGTCACGATCGAGGCCGACGCGACCGCGCTGCCCGAGAGCGTCGAGTTGTCGGTCGAGGGCCTGGCCGTCGGCGATCACCTGACCGCCGCCGCGTTGAAGCTGCCCGAGGGTTCCACCCTGGTGACGGACCTGGAGGCCACTTTGGTGAACCACACCCAGCCGCGCGCCGAGGCCGAGGAGACCTCCGACGCCGACGAGGGCACCGAGACCGCCGAGCCCGCCGCCGAGGCCGGCGAGTAACGCACCATCATGGCCGATTCGCCGTACCTGATCGCCGGGCTGGGAAACCCCGGGGCCAAGTACGCGGGCAATCGGCACAACGTCGGATTCATGATCGCCGACCTGCTCGCCGAGCGGGTCGGCGGTTCGGCGTCCGCGGCCTGGAAGCGCAAGGGCCGCGCCGAGGTGTGCGAGGGGCGTTTCGTCATCGGCGGCCCCAAGGTGATCCTGGTGAAGCCGATGACGTTCATGAACGTGTCGGGGCAGGCGGTGGCGCCGCTGGCGTCGTTCTTCAAGATCCCGCCCGAGCGGATCATCGTGGTGCACGACGAGCTGGACCTTCCCTACGGCGTGGTGCGCCTGAAGTCCGGCGGCGGCGAGGGTGGGCACAATGGACTCAGGTCGATCTCGCAATCCCTGGGCACCAAGGCGTACGTGCGGGCCCGTTTCGGCGTCGGCCGCCCGCCGGGGCGGATGGACGCCGCGGCCTATGTGTTGAAGGACTTCTCGGCGTCCGAGCGCACCCAGCTGCCGCTGTTCGTGGATCTCACCGCCGACGCGGTGTCTGAAGTGGTGAGTGCGGGTCTGACGGGCGCGCAGAACAAATACCACGCTCTTTCGTGAATTCTTTGTGGTCATCCCGTTACATCTTGACGTGATCTCCGTTATATCGGTATCGGCGTTGAGGAATTCAAAAGGGGTGGACGGCGCGTGGGCGCGGTGGGTCTGGACGATCGGAATGTGGCCGTCAAGGCGCGGCCTCGGCATCATGCGGGCCCACCGGCGTGGCAGCGGCGTTATCTGGCGGGGGTGTTGTGCGCCGACGGGCTGGCGGGTGTGGCCGGCGCGGCGGTGGCTTTCGCGGCGCGCTTCGGCACCGTTTCGGCCTACAACAAGGCCTATGTGATCCTGGTCGCCGTCCTTCCACTGTGTTGGATCGGCGCGCTGGCCCTCAACGGCGCCTTCGAATCCCGTTACCTGTACGTCGGCACCGACGAGTACCAGCGGGTGGTGCGGGCCGGCATCGCGGTGACCGCGCTGGTGGCGCTGGTGTCTTATGCCCTGGACCTTCCGACCTCGCGCGCCTACGTGCTGATCGCGCTGCCGGTGGCGGTGGTGTCGTCGGTGGCGGCCCGTTTCTGTTGGCGCCGTTGGCTGCACGCGGTGCGCGCCGGCGGCCGCTGCGTCCGGCGGGTGGTCCTGATCGGACACGAGGGCCCGGTGGCGGCCCTGACGCGCCAGCTGCGGCGCGAGCACTTCCACGGCTTCAACGTCGTGGGCGCCTGCCTGCCCGGCGGCAGGGCCACCGGCCCGCTGCTCGACTTCGACGCCACGGTGCACGGCGACTTCGGCGCGGTCGGCCACGCGGTGGCCCGCGCGCACGCCGACACCGTGATCGTGTTGACCTGCCCCGAGCTCGACGGCCCGGCGCTGCGCCGGATGGCCTGGGAACTGGAACGCGGCGACATCGACCTGATCGTGGCCAGCGCACTGGTCGACGTGGCCGGCGCCCGCACCTCGGTGCGCCCGGTGGACGGGCTGCCGATGCTGCATGTGGAGCACGCCCGGCTCAACGGTGCCCGCCGCCTCGTCAAGGAGGCCTTCGACCGGGTGGGCGCGGTGCTGCTGTTGGCGATGCTGGCGCCGGTCCTGGTGACGGTGACCCTCGCCGTGCGCTGGTCGTCGCCGGGTCCCGCCCTGTTCCGGCAGGTCCGCATCGGCCGCGACGGTCGGCCCTTCACGATCCTGAAGTTCCGCACGATGTACTGCGACGCCGAGACGCGGCTGGCGGATGTGATGCATCTCAATGAGTCCGATGACGTGCTGTTCAAGATTCGCGCCGACCCCCGGGTGACCCGGGCCGGGCGGATCATGCGGCGCTACTCGCTCGACGAGTTGCCGCAACTGTGGAACGTGGTCCGCGGCGACATGTCCCTTGTGGGCCCTCGCCCCCCGCTTCCGTCCGAAGTGGAAGCATACGCCGATGACGTGCGGCGACGCCTCGCCGTGAAGCCCGGACTCACCGGGCTGTGGCAGATCTCGGGACGATCGGATCTGCCGTGGGAGGAAGCCGTCCGGCTCGATCTGCGCTATGTGGAGCATTGGTCGCTGACGCTGGACCTGGTGATCTTGGCCCGCACGTGTACCGCCGTGCTGCGCTCGGCCGGAGCGTATTGACGACTAAACCGGCTAGATTTGTCAAGATGCTGCCTCTCACCGACTCCGCCCTCGCCCGGCAGCTCGCCGCGCGGGCGGGAGACGAACTTCTGATCCTGCGCGACAAGCTGGGCTTCGGCGACGCCAAGGCGCTGCGCCACGAGGGCGACCAGCGCGCCCACGCCGTCCTGATGTCCGCCCTGGCCGAATCCCGACCCGACGACGCGATCCTCAGCGAGGAGGGCAAGGGCGAACAGGGCCGCGACGGCGCCGCCCGGCTCGACGCGTCCCGCGTGTGGATCGTCGACCCGCTCGACGGCACCCGCGAATACGGCGAGGAGGGCCGCGACGACTGGGCGGTCCACGTGGCGCTGTGGGAAAACGGCGACCTCACCGCCGGGGCCGTGGCGCTGCCCGCCCAGGACACCGTGCTGGGCGCCGACGAACCGCCAAAGGTGCCGCGCCACGACCGCCGCATCCAGATCGCCTGCAGCCGCACCCGCCCGCCGGAGTTCCTGCCCCGGCTGGCCGACGCCATCGGCGCCGACCTGGTGCCGATGGGCTCGGCGGGCGCCAAGGCCAGCGCCGTCATCACCGGTAGGGTGGACGCCTACGTGCACGCCGGTGGCCAGTACGAATGGGACTCGGCCGCGCCGGTGGCGGTGGCGCGGGCCGCGGGCCTGCACACCTCGCGGATCGACGGAGCTCCGCTGACATACAACAATCCCGACCCGAAACTGTCCGACCTGGTGGTGTGCCGCGACGACCTCGCGGCCCTGATTCTCAAGGGCATCGCCGCCGTTCGGTGAACCCGCGGCAGAAAGGAGTGTGGCCGTGAGCCAAAACGACTACCGCGTCAGTCACCTCGACGCGCTGGAAGCCGAGAGCGTGTACATCTTCCGCGAGGTGGTGGCCACGTGTGCGCGACCGGTGCTGCTGTTTTCCGGCGGCAAGGACTCCATCGTGATGCTGCACCTGGCGTCCAAGGCGTTCGCCCCCGCGCCGATCCCGTTCCCGGTCATGCACATCGACACCGGGCACAACTTCGCCGAGGTGCTGGACTTCCGCGACGCCAAGGTCAGCGAGCTGGGCGTCGAACTGGTCGTGGCGTCGGTGCCCGAGGCGATCGACTCCGGGCTGGTCACCGAGCCGCCCGACGGGATGCGCAACCGGATCCAGACGCCCGTGCTGCTGGACGCCGTCGAGAAGTACCGCTTCGACGCCCTGTTCGGCGGCGCGCGGCGCGACGAGGAGAAGGCCCGCGCCAAGGAACGCGTGTTCTCCTTCCGCGACGAGTTCGGCCAGTGGGACCCGAAGAACCAGCGCCCCGAGCTGTGGTCGCTGTACAACGGCCGCACCCACCCCGGAGAGTCGATCCGGGTGTTCCCGCTGTCCAACTGGACCGAGCTGGACATCTGGAACTACATCGCGGACCAACAGATCCCGCTGCCCTCCGTCTACTATGCGCACGACCGCGAGGTGGTGGAGCGCGACGGCATGCTGTACGCGATCAACGAGTTCATCTCCCCGCGCGCCGGCGAGTCCACCGCGGTGCGCCGGGTGCGTTACCGCACCGTCGGCGACGCCACCTGCACCGCCGCCGTCGCCTCCGACGCCGACACCGTCGAGGCCGTGATCGCCGAGGTGGCCGCCACCCGCGTCACCGAGCGCGGCGCCACCCGCGGCGACGACCGGGTCAGCGAGGCCGCGATGGAAGACCGCAAACGGGAAGGCTACTTCTAGTGAACGACACCACCGAACTGCTGCGCTTCGCCACGGCCGGAAGCGTCGACGACGGCAAGTCCACACTCATCGGACGGCTGCTGTACGACACCAAGACCCTCTTCGACGACCAGCTGGCCGCCGTGGAGGCCGTCAGCAAGTCCCGCGGCGACGAGTACACCGACCTGGCGCTGCTCACCGACGGCCTGCGCGCCGAACGCGAGCAGGGCATCACCATCGACGTGGCGTACCGCTACTTCGCCACCCCCAAGCGCAAGTTCATCATCGCCGACACCCCCGGGCACATCCAGTACACCCGCAACATGGTCACCGGCGCCTCCACCGCCGACCTGGCGATGATCCTGGTCGACGCCCGCAAGGGACTGGTGGAGCAGTCGCGGCGCCACGCGTTCCTGTGCTCGCTGCTGCGCGTGCCGCACCTGGTGTTGTGCGTCAACAAGATGGACCTGGTGGACTACGACGCCGAGGTGTTCAAGAAGATCGCCGACGAGTTCACCGCGTTCGCCACCAAGCTGGACATCGCCGACCTGACGATCATCCCGGTGTCGGCGCTGCGGGGCGACAACGTCGTCAACCGCTCCGACAAGATGCCGTGGTACGCGGGCTCCTCCCTGCTGCACCACCTGGAGTCCGTCCACATCGCGTCGGACCGCAACCTGGTGGACGCGCGCTTCCCGGTGCAGTACGTGATCCGTCCCCACTCCAACGCCAACCACGACTACCGCGGCTACGCGGGCCAGGTCGCCTCGGGCGTGTTGAAGCCCGGCGACGAGGTGATGGTGCTGCCGTCCGGCTTCACCACGACGATCGCGGGCATCGACACCGCCGACGGCCCCGTCGACCAGGCGTACCCGCCGATGTCGGTGACGATCCGCCTGGACGGCGAGCTCGACGTGTCGCGCGGCGACGTGATCTGCCGCCCCAACAACGCGCCGCAGGTGTCGCAGGACATCGAGGCGATGATCTGCTGGATGGACGAGAAGCAGCCGCTGCGGCGCGGCCGCAAGTACGCCATCGCGCACACCACCCGAGCGGCGCGCGGCCTCATCAAGGACCTGTACTACCGCCTCGACGTCAACACGCTGCACCGCGACGAGGACGCCGACAGCCTGGGCCTCAACGAGATCGGCCGCGTCAAGCTGCGCACCACGGTGCCGCTGCTGTGCGACGACTACCGCCGCAACCGCGCCACCGGCGGGTTCATCGTCATCGACGAGGCCACCAACCGCACCGTCGGCGCGGGCATGATCGTCGAGGCCGCCTGAGCGCCAAACCCCCGATTCGGCGCGTGATCGGCGCCCAGTTGTTACCGTCACCTCTGGGGTGAGGGGGGCGGCGATGGCGCGTCTGACGGGATTCCTGACCGCGGTGGCGGCGGCAGCGGCGGTGACGCTGGCGCCCGCCGCGGCGGCCCACGCCGAGGAGCCGGTGGACCTGGACTCGGGCCAGGTCACCGACCACGTCGGCGCGCTCGGCGGCCGCGAATCCGAGGTCGCCAGCGCCCTCGACCGCCTCAACGACGACCACCGCGTCCAGCTGTTCGTCGTGTACGTCAACGACTTCTCGGGGCAGTCCGCGTCCCGCTGGGCGGACGACACCGCCATCAAGAACGGGCTGGGCCGCCGCGACGCGCTGATGGCCGTGGCCACCGACGCGCGCCAGTACACGGTGTCGGTCGACAAGGACTTCCCGCTGTCGGACGCGAAGCTGGACAACGTCGCGTCCGTGGCCATCGAACCCGCCCTGTCGAAGAACGACTGGGCGGGCGCGGCGATCGGTGCCGCGCGCGGCTACGACGCGGAACTGTCGGGTAGGGCGGTGCCGTCGGTGAACGTGCGGCCCGGCGCCGCCCACCCGTCGAAGGGTGGCGCGGGCTGGATATGGCTGGTCGTGCTGGTCGCGCTCGCGGCGGTGGGGCTGGCCGTGTGGTGGTTCGCGCGGTCGCGCGGGCGCGGCGCGCCCGCGAGGGGGAGGACGGGCGAGCCGCTGGTGCCGCTGCCCGATCTGGACAGACAGGCCAGCTCGCTGCTGCTTCAGACCGACGACGCGATCCGCACCAGCGAACAGGAGCTCGGCTTCGCCACCGCCCAGTTTGGCGACGACGCCACCAAGACGTTCACCGACAGCCTCGCCGAGTCCAAGACCGACCTCAACGCGTCGTTTCGGCTGCGGCAGCAGCTCGACGACTCCACGCCCGAGACCGAGCCTCAGCGCCGCGCCATGCTCGACGAGATCATCGAGCGCTGCACGAGGGCGAATCAACGCCTGGACGCCGTGGCCGCCGACTTCGAGCAGCTGCGCGACCTGGTGGCCCGCGCGCCCGAGGCGGT
>NZ_DASQPW010000221.1:0-3185 GCF_035643755.1 Stackebrandtia sp.
GCGGCGTTCCGCACCGCCGCCGCCCACATCCTCCCCGGCGCCCTGGCGGCCGTCGCCAAGCGCTATCCGCGGGTGGACAGCGAGGTCAGCGTCGTCCGCGACCTCGGGGTGGGCCCGGCGCGCGAGGTGCTCGAGGGCCGCGCGGACCTGGCGATCATCAACCTGCCCCACCACATCGACGGGGAGCCCGACCTGGTGACGGGCACGATCGGCGCCGAGCCCTTCGTCCTGGTCCATCCCGCCTCGCGCCCCGACGTGGCGGGCCTGCCGGTGATCAACTGGGACGAGAACTGCGACGCGTCGACCTGCCAGTGGTGGAAGACCCAGGACTGGCTGTCGGAGCCATCGTCCCAGGTGGCCGACGACAGCGTGCTGCTGTCTATGGTCGGCCACGGCATGGGCATGGCCGTGGTCCCGTACCTGACCAGCCGCGGCGCCCCGGACACCGTCGCGGTAAGGGATCTGGGCCCCGACGGTCCGAAACGGACGATCGGCTACGTCACCACGCCCGAGCTGGCCCGCAGCGCCGTGGTGCGCGCCCTGATCCGCGAACTGCGGGGACAGGCTATCTGACGCCGGTGCGCTCGGCGAGGTCGTCGAGCACCAGATTCGCCGCCTGCACCCCGATACCCGACATCCAGATCTCGTCGGAGACGTCGAAGACCTTGTGGCGCTTGACCGCCCGCATCTCCTTCCACAGGGGATTGTCCTGGGCGTCCTTCTTCTGGGTCTTGTCGGGATCGTCGGCGACGGTGACGAACACGATGTCGGCGTCGGCCTTGTCGATCTCCTCGGGCCCGACCTCGAGGGCGAAGCCGTCGACATCCTGGGACTCGGGGCGCTTGACGCCCACATCGGACAGGATGACGCCGCTGAACGACGCCTTCTGGTACAGGCGGGTGGGGCCCGCCAGGAAGCGCACCACCGACACCGAGGGCATGGTGCCGCCGTTGGCCTTGTCGATGGCCCTGCCGAGCCGGGCGGCGCGCCTCTCGTACTTCTTCATGGCGGCGGCGGCCCTGTCCTCCAGTCCCAGCGCCCTGGCGTGCACCTTGAGGTTGTCCTTCCAGGTGACGCCGGTGTTCTCGGTGAACACGGTGGGCGCGATCTCGGAGAGCTTGTCGTAGATCTTCTCGTGGCGGATCTTGGACGACAGGATGAGATCCGGTGCCAGGGAGGCGATCAGGTCGAGGTTGGGTTCGGCCATCGGCCCGACGTCCTTGGTGTGCTTGGTCATGGACGTCAAGTAGTCGGGGAAACCGCCGTGGGTCTTCATGTGGGGCGACACCGCGCCGACGGGCTTGATGCCCAGCAGGGTGACGTCGTCGAGCTCGCCGGTGTCCAGCACCACGACGCGCTTGGGCCGGGTGGGGATCTCGGTGGTTCCCATGGCGTGCTTGATGGTGCGGGGGAAGGAGCCGCCCGAGCCGGAGGCGTCCGTTGTGGAGCCGGTGCCGCAGGCCGTGGCGGCGACGGCGACGGCGGTCAACAGGACGGCGAGCAGGACGTGCGGCAGGCGGCGTGGCCTCATGGGGGTTCCTTTCATCGGGGACGGGACGGTTGCCTGTGGACGGGGGCGCGGGGGATGACCAGGGGCGTGCCCGTCTCGGGGTCGTCGATGACGCGACAGTCCACCTCGAACACTCGCGAGATCAGGCCGGAGGTGAGCACGGCGGACGCCTCGCCCGCGGCGACCACCTCGCCGCCGGCCATCACCACGAGGTGGTCGGCGTAGCGGGCGGCCTGGCCGAGGTCGTGCAGCACCATGACGATGGTGTGTTCGTCGTCGGTGTTGAGCCGGGTCAGCAGGTCGAGCACCTCGATCTGGTGGCGCAGGTCGAGGAAGCTGGTGGGTTCGTCCAGCAGCAGCAGCGGGGTCTGTTGCGCCAGGGCCAGGGCGATCCAGGCGCGTTGGCGTTGACCGCCCGACAGCTCGTCGACGGGGCGGTCGCGCAGCGCCGTCACCCCCGTGGCGTCCATGGCGGACTCCACGGCGGCCTGATCGCGGGCCGACCAGGCGCGCAGCGGGCGCTGGTGGGGGTAGCGGCCCAGCCGCACCAGCGCCTCGACGCTGACGCCGTCGGGGTTGACGGGGTGCTGCGGGAGCATGCCGAGCCGCTGGGCGAGGCGGCGGGCCTTCATGGCGGCGACGGCCTCGCCGTCGATGGTGACGGTGCCGCCCTGGCACGGCAGGACGCGCGCCAGCCCGCGCAGCAGGGTCGACTTGCCGCAGGCGTTGGGGCCCACGATGGCGGTGACGCGGCGGGGCGGAAACACGACGTCCAGATCGGACAATACGCGTCGGTTTCCGTAGCCGAGGCTGAGTTTCGCGGCGGACAGCTCGCTCATGACGTGGTCCTGACGGTCGAACGGGACTGGCGGATCAGCAGCGCCAGCAGCCACGGCGCCCCGAGGGTGGCGGTGATCGCGCCGACGGGCAGGCCGTCGGCGGCGAAGGCGTGCTGCACCACCAGATCGGAGGCCGACAGCAGCAACGCTCCATACAGGGCGGTCAGCGCGAGGGTGCCCGTGGAGGGCGGCCCGCCCAGCAGCCGGACCAGGTGCGGCACCGCCAGCGCCACGAACGCCACGGGTCCCGTGAGCGCGACGGCCAGGGAGGCGAGCAGCACGGCGACGACCAGCAGCTGAGCGCGGGCCAGCGGAGGGCGGGCGCCCAGGGCCGCCGCGGCGTCGTCGCCGAGGTCCAGCACCGACAGCCGCCGGTGATTGACGCAGGCGATCGCCAGCACCGCGAGGATCGCCGAGCCCGCCACGCCCACCTCGGTCCAATCGCGACCGTACAGCGAGCCCGTCGTCCACTGTAGGGCCGCCGACGCCAGCTCGGCGGGGAAGCGGACGATGATCAGGTTCACCGCGGCCGACAGCCCCGCCTGGACGGCCAGCCCCACGAGGACCAGCCGACCGGGGTGGATGCCGCCCCGCCACGCCAACGCCCCCAACAGCGCCGCCGCGCCGAGCCCGCCGCCGAGGGTCGCCAGGGGCGTCACCGCCGCCGACGCCCCCGAGGCGATCACGGCGACCGCCGCGAACGACGCCCCGCCCGTGATTCCCACGATGTCGGGTGACGCCAGGGGATTGCGCACCAGGCGCTGCAGCACCGCACCCGCGACGCCCAGACCCGCCCCCGCGACCAGGCCCGCGGCCAGCCTTGGCGCCCGGAACCG
>NZ_DASQPW010000222.1:0-5836 GCF_035643755.1 Stackebrandtia sp.
GCGCTCGACGTCTCGCTCTTGGGGGTGACGGCCAGGATGACGCCGGGCATGGCGGCCGAGAAGCTGCCGACGCCGAAGCCCAGCACGCCCATGGCCGCGAGCAGTTCGGCCAGGTTGGACCGGGCCGCCGCGAACAGGACGAACCCGCCGCCGACGATGGCGGCGCTGCCGGCCAGGAGCAGGGGGCCGTCGATCCGTTCGCGGACCCGGGGCGTGAGTTTTCCGGCGACGAACCCCAGCACGGAGAACGGGATGAGGACCAGCCCCGCCACGAAGGTGGTCAGCCCGAAGCCGTAGCCGGCGCTGTGCGGCGTCTGCGCGTAGCGGGTGACGAGCGTGAGCAGGAGGTACATGCCGCTCCCGCCGACGAACATGGCGATGTTCGCCCCGGCGACCGCCGGGTGCCGTACCGCCCGGACGTCGACCAGAGGCGTCGTGCCGCGCAGCTCGGACACGGTCCAGACGCACAGCAGAAACACCGCGGCGACGGCAAGGGTCACCGCCACGGCGAGGTGTCGGCTCCACAGGCTCCTCTCACCGGCCAGGAACAGGACGAGGAACAGCCCAGCCGCCAGGACGAGCGCACCGGCCACGTTCACGTGAGCGCAGCGGCCTTCGGGAGCCGCGGGCACGGAGCGCCAAGCGGTCAGGAATGCGATGGCGGTGACGAGCAGGCCGAGGCCATAGGCGGCCCGCAGTCCGCCGAACTCGGCGAACAGCGCGGCCAGCGGGTAGCCGACGCCGACTCCGATGATGGAGACCACTGAGATCAGGGCGATCGTGGCCGCGCTGCGCTTCTCGGGAAGGTGGTCGCGGGCCACGCCCATCATCAGCGCCGTGAGACCGAGTCCGGCGCCCTGGGCCGCCCTGCCGGCGAGCAGCCAGGCGAACGGCAGCGGCAGCACGGTGAGCGCGCTGCCGACGACGACGATCGCCAGCGTGGCGAGAATCGTGGCCCGTCGGTGCGGACCGGCGCCGAGCCGACCGAGGACGGGTGTGGCGACGGCGCCGCTGAGCAGGGCGATGGTCAGCGTCCACTGTGCGCTGTCGAGGGAGACGCGGAACGTGGTCGCCACGCTGGTGATGAGCGGCGTCCCGAGGCTGGCGACCGCCGCCACGACCAGGGCGATGAACATCAGGGCCGGGACCAGCAGACGTGTCTCGGAACGTGTCAGGGCGGTACTCGTGGGCTGGGCCGCGGTCACCGGTGCGACTCCTCTCGGGCGTGGCTTTCGAGCTCCGCCAGATGCAGCAGCGCCGGAAGGGCTGCCGCCAATGCCCCGACCTCGTCGCCGGTGAGTTGGTCGATCAACCGCGCGTACGCGTCGACGCCCGCCTGGCGCCGGGTCCGGACGTACGACGCGCCGTCCTCGGTCAGGCGCACCAGCGTGACCCGCTTGTCGGACGGATCGCCCGTCCGCTCGACCAGCCCGGATTCCTCCATCACCCGGACCAGGACGGTCATCGCGGGCTGGGTGACACCCTCGGTCACCGCCAGGTCGGTGATCCGTCGCGGGCCGGTCTTGTCCAGGGTGGCCAAGGTGGCGGCGGACGTCAGGCTCATGTCGCGGGGAAGGTGCCTCACGGCCCTGGTGGCAAGCCCGTAGAGGGCTGACCCGATGGCATCGGAAGCGCCGCGCGCGGCCCCTTGGCGACTCATGCCTGAAGCATAGCAGGCTTATATTGATTCTTTATGCATATGCCGATCAGGGTGCGCCGCCCGGACCGCGCCCCACAGTCGGGACAGCATCGCAATGTCGTCGACGCCGACCGCCTCCACCCCGACCAAGTTGAGTTCGCGGACTTTTGCGTGTTTTTGCCGCCTGCGCTGCGGCGGCATTGGTGGGTTGGGGCGGCCCGTGCCTTGTCCCGCGCTCCTGACGGTCCCGGTTTCATGTGAGGTGGTGAATGCGTATTCCTCTATGGTTTAGCGCATGGTGGCTGGTGCCCGGCTGGGCGTTGATTTCGGTACGTCTCATACGGTCGCGGTCTGGTCGAGAATGGATGGTCCGGCCTCGTCGTTGTTGTTCGACGGTTCTCCCCTGTTGCCCTCGGGGGTGTTCGCGGATGATGCGCGGGGGCTGGTTACGGGCCGGGATGCGGTCAACGCGGCGAGGATTGATCCGGGGCGGTTTGAGCCGAATCCCAAACGGTGCATTGATGACGGGTCCCTGTTGTTGGGCGGCCGGGAGCTTCCAGTCGCGGAGGTGATCGGTGCGGTGCTGGCGCGGGTGCGTTCCGAGGCCGAGCGGGTCATTGGCGGGATCCCGGAGGCGGTGTCGGTGACGCATCCGGCCGTGTGGGGGCCGAGGCGGTTGGTGATCCTCGCCGATGCCGCGACACGAGCGGGGTTGGGGGATGTGGACTTGGTGGCCGAGCCGGTGGCCGCGGCGGCGTACTTTTCGACCGCGCTGGGTCGGGAGATCGCCGAGGGCCGTGGGGTGGTGGTGTTTGACCTGGGCGGTGGGACGTTCGATGCGACGGTGGTGGCGCGCGGCGAGGCCGGCCTGGAGGTGCGGGCGGTCGACGGGCTGGACGATTTCGGTGGCGTCGACATCGATGACGCCATTGTGGATTATGTGGGTCGGTCCATGGTCGATGATCCCGGATGGGCGCGGCTGGCCAACCCGGCCTCATCGGATGACCGGCGGGCGAGCCGGGTGCTGTTCGAGGAGGTGCGGATGGCGAAGGAAACCCTGTCGCGCCATGCGAGTGCTGATTTCCTTATCCCGCAAACAGATACCACGACTCACCTGACTCGCGAGGAACTGGAGACCATCACCCGGCCCCTTTTGGGACAAGCGGTTGATGTCACCAAGGCGGTCATCCAGATGGCGAAACTACCCGGCGACCGCCTGGCGGGGGTGTTTCTGGTTGGTGGTGGCAGCCGTATGCCTCTGGCCGCCACGCTCCTTCACCGGGCACTGGAAATCGCTCCCACCATTCTGGAGCAACCCGAACTCGTTGTCGCCCAAGGCGCCACCACCATCACCAACCCCACAACGACGACCACGGCGCCACTGGCCGCGAGGGCGGCACCTCCCGCTGCGACCGTCCCGCAGCCACAAGCGAGCACACCGGCAACGGCCTCCACCAGCCCCGACGACACCGAAGCGGCCGAAGCCGCGTTCGACCTCGGCGCCGCGCTACATGAACAGGGGAAGCTCGGTGAGGCCGAGAAGTGGTACCGCAAGGCCGCTGGCGCCAACCACACCAGGGCCACGCACAAACTCGGCAACCTGCTGGACGAGCAGGGGAACAAAGCCGGGGCCGAGGCCTGGTGGCGAAAAGCCGCTGCCGCCGGGTACTCCAATGCCATGTATAACCTCGGCCTCCTGCTGAACGATCAGGGAAGGCCAGCCGAGGCCGAGGGCTGGTATCGCCAGGCCGCCGACGCCGGGGACACCGATGCCATGTACGACCTCGGCCTCCTGCTGAACGGCCAGGGGAGGCTGGGTGAGGCGGAAGCCTGGTGGCAAACGGCCGCTGAGGCCGGGTACGACGAAGCCGCGGTCAAGCTCGGCTTCGTCGCGAATGGGCAGGGGAAGCCCGGTGAAGCCGAGAAGTGGTACCGCAAGGCCGCCGACGCCGACCACACGACTGCGATGTTCAACCTCGGTCTCCTCCTGTGCGAACAGGAGAGGCTGGGTGAGGCAGAAACCTGGTATCGCAAGGCCTCCGAGGCCGGCGACACCGAAGCGATGTACAACCTCGGCTTCCTGCTGGACGGTCAGGGAAGGGCTGCCGAGGCCGAAGGCTGGTGGCGCAAGTCCGCCGACGCCGGGTACACCCATGCCGCGTTCGATCTCGGCATCATGGCGAGTGGGCAGGGGAAGCCCGGCGAAGCCGAGAAGTGGTACCGCAAGGCCGCCGACGCCGACCACACCAAGGCCATGTACAACCTTGGGCTCGTTCTATACGAGCAGGGGAAGGTGGGTGATGCCGAAGCCTGGTGGCGAAAAGCCGCTGCCGCCCACCACACCGATGCCATGTATAACCTCGGCATCCTGCTGCAACAACGGGGGAGACTCGAAGACGCGCAGGGCTGGTACCGCGAGGCCGCCGAGGCCGATCACACCGAGGCCGCGTACAACCTCGGTGCCGCGCTACATGATCAGGGGAAGCGGCGCGAGGCCGAAGCCTGGTGGCGCACGGCCGCCGACGCCGGTCACACCAAGGCCGCGTACAACCTCGGCATCGTTCTGGATCGACAAGGGATGCGGCGCGAGGCCGAGGGCTGGTACCGCACGGCCGCCGACGCCGGGTACGCCGATGCCATGCACAACCTCGGCCTCTTGCTGCGCGAGCAGGGGAGACACCGCGAGGCCGACGACTGGCTCCGCAAGTCCACCGCAGCGCAGTAAGGCCCCGAAGTCTCGCCCGTTGTCGATGGGTGCCAGGCGAAGGGCACGTTTTTCGACAGACTGATCCCGTACTCGGTGTCGGGTGCCGTTGGCGGACTTCGTGGTGACGGCGTCGAGTGCGCCCGGTTGAAGGCGCTCTTTGACGGCGCGGGGCGGGAGGGTTTGGTGGGGCCGCGGGCGTAGCGATCACAGGGGTCACTCCCCCACTGGGTGATGGGCGATCGACGTGATGCCCGACCAAAGTTGGCCGGGCCTGTGTGGCCTTGGTGTCGTTCGAGTTCTTTCAGTCTCGCAGTTAGTGCCATCGGCGGCGGGATTCCCTACACTCAACAGTGTTTACAGAAACCAAGTCCCTCCTCAAAGGAGGCCCCCATGAACGTCCCACCCATCAACCATTCCCGCCGGGCGGTGCTCGCGGCGCTGGCGCTGGCCCCGGTGGCGATCGGCACCGCCGCCATCGCCGGCCCCGCCGTCGCCGACCCGCTGTTCGACGCGGACGATTCCTCGCCGAAGGCCGACGATCCCGACCTGGGGCCGAACGTGAGCGTGTTCGATCCGTCGACGCCCACCGGGAGCATCCAGTCCAAACTGGATGATGTCTTCGGCAAGCAGGAGACCAACCAGTTCGGAGCCAACCGGTTCGCGTTGTTGTTCAAACCCGGCACCTACAACATCGACGCCAATGTTGGCTTCTACACCCAGGTTCTCGGCCTGGGGCTTTCGCCCGACGACGTCACCATCAACGGCGCCGTCCACGCCGAGGCTGACTGGTCGGACGGCAATGCCACGCAGAACTTCTGGCGTGCCGCCGAGAACCTGTCCGTCACCCCGTCGTCGGGTACCGATCGGTGGGCGGTGTCGCAGGCGGCGCCGTATCGCCGGATGCACCTGCGCGGCGATCTGGAGCTCGACGACGGCGGGTGGTCCAGTGGTGGGCTGCTCGCCGATTCCAAGGTGGACGGGCAGGTGCGCTCCGGCTCGCAGCAGCAGTGGCTGTCGCGCAATGCCGAGTTCGGCGACTGGAGCGGGTCCAACTGGAACATGGTGTTCGTCGGCGTGGACAATCCGCCGTCGGGCGACTTCCCGAGCCCGCCTTACACCAGAGTGGACACCGCCCCGATCGGGCGCGAGAAGCCGTTCCTCCACGTCGACCAGGGCGGCGCCTTCCAGGTGTTCGTTCCCAAGCCACGGACCGATTCCCGCGGGACCAGCTGGGGTTCCGGGACGCCCGACGGCGCCTCGTTGCCGATCAGTCAGTTCTTCATCGTCAAGGACGGACACACCGCGGCCGACATCAACCAGGCGCTGGCCGACGGCCAGGATCTGCTGATCACGCCGGGGATCTACCACCTCGACGACACCATCAAGGTGACCCGGGCCGACACGGTCGTGCTCGGGCTCGGCCTGGCCACGCTGGTGCCCGACAACGGGGTCACGGCGATGACCGTGGCCGATGTGGATGGTGTGAAGGT
>NZ_DASQPW010000223.1:0-56466 GCF_035643755.1 Stackebrandtia sp.
CGGCACGCCCGCCGCCGGAGCGGCGCCCACCAGCTGCCGCCCCGCGAACAGCGCCCCGCCCGCCGCGACCAGCGCGAACAGGACGCAGGCGGCCACCATCAGTCCGGTGTGGGCGACGACCTGGCGCCTGGGCACCGCGCCCGGTCGCCTGTCGGCGGCGGCGCGGCGCCACAGCGCCCAGGCGACCAGCGCGCCCAGGGCCGGGGCGAACTGCACGATGGACAGCGCCGCCGCGTCGATGCCCGAGACCGGTTGCAGCGCCAGCATCGCGGCCGAGAACACGAAGGTCGCCAGCACGTAGCCGCCGATGATCATCCAGCGACTGGTCCAGATCGACCGCGCACCGACACCGCTCATCCGAAGGGTCCTCCTGTTGCCCGGGGGTATACGTCGTAAACATACCCGGTAGCCCGGAGCACCCGCCGCTCAGGTGAACAGACAGAAGGGATGCCCGGCGGGATCGAACAGAACCCGGACGTCGTGCTGCGGCTGGAATTCCGCCAGGCGGGCACCGGCGTCGACGGCGTGCCGCACCGCCGCTTCCAATTCGTCCACGTAAATATCGAGATGTTGCGTGGCGTGCTGCCCGCCGGGGCGGCTCGGCCACCGCGGTTCGGTCCACTGTGCCTCGTACTCGAAGTTGAGGGTGGGCCCGTCGCCGCCGCGGATCTGCGCCCACCCCGCCTCGGGCGGCTCCCCCGCCCGCGCGAACTCCTCGGCGGTCACCTCCCGCCCCAGCAGCCGCGCGTAGAAGCGCGCCAGCTCCCGGGGGGCCGGGGCGGTCACGGTCACCGATGTCAGCGTCAGGCGGGGTTGGGCGTCCATTCGTCCAGTTCACCAAATGGCTGCGACACTGGTGGGCATGCCGGAACTTCCCGAGGTGGAGGCGCTCGCCGACTTCCTGCGGCACCGGGCCACCGGGCGCACCGTCACCCGCGTCGACATCGCGTCCATCCCCGTCCTGAAGACCTTCGACCCGCCCGTCACCGCCCTGCACGGCGCCCGCGTCGCCGCGGTGAGCCGCCACGGCAAGTTCATCGACCTCGGCTTCGACACGGGAACCCACCTCATCACGCACCTGGCCCGCGCGGGCTGGCTGCGCTGGAACGACGCCCTCCCCGCCGCCCGGCTGCGCCCCGGCAAGCACCCGCTGGCGGCCCGCGTCGCCTTCGACGACGGCTCCGGGTTCGACCTGTCCGAGGCGGGAACCAAGAAGCGCCTGGCCGTCTACGTGGTCGCCGACGCCTCCGACGTCGACGGCATAGCGACCCTCGGGCCGGACCCGCTGGACGCCGACTTCACCCGCGACACCCTGGCGGGCATCCTGTCGGGCCGCCGCACCCAGATCAAGGGGGTGCTGCGCGACCAGAAGCTCATCGCGGGCATCGGCAACGCCTACTCCGACGAGATCCTCCACGCCGCCAGGATGTCCCCGTTCAAGATCGCCGATTCCCTGGGCGCCGACGACATCGACGTCCTGCACCGGGCCATGATGGACACCCTGCACGCCGCCGTCGACGCCAGCGCGGGCCTGGCCGCCAAGGACCTCAAGGCCCACAAGCACGACTCTTTGCGCGTACACGGCAAGGCGGGCCAGCCCTGCCCCGTGTGCGGCGACACCATCGCGGAGGTGTCCTTCGCCGACTCGGCGTTGCAGTACTGCCCCACCTGCCAGACCGGCGGCAAGAAGCTCGCCGACCGCCGGATGTCCCGGCTGCTCAAATAGCCATAACCGCCCGGACGCCGCGACCAGTTGCCCCACAAGGGACGCGAACGGCATGTCAAGCGCGGCATAGACGTCGCCCGCCTCGGCGGCGGTGTTGTCGGCGAGTATCTCCACCATCAGGCTCGCGTAGTCGGCGACCACCGCCCCGGCCTGGGACAGCCGGAGCAGACCGGTTTCGCGCTTGGTGTCCGAGAAGGTCCCGGACGCGTCGACGGCGACGTACGTGTCGAAGCCGTCGGCGATCGCGGCGATCGCGGGCAGCGCCGCGCACACCTCCACCGACACCCCGGCGACGATGAGCTTGCGGCGGCCGGTGCTCTCCACCGCCCGGCGCACCCGGTCGTCGTGCCAGGCGTTGACGGTGCCGCGGTCGATCACCGTCAGGTCGTCGGGAAGCACCCCGGTCAGTTCGGGGACCAGCGGGCCCCACATGCCCTCGGCCTCGGTGGTGGTCACGACCAGCGGAAGGCCGAGCCGCAGCGCGGCCTTGGCGAGGGCGGCGACGTTGTGGGCGAGTTCGGCGGTGCCCATGTCGCGCACGCCGGTGAAGAGGCCGATCTGGTGGTCGACCAGCAGGACGGCGGCGTTGTCGGCGGTCAGGGGCTCCAAGTGGCGGGTGTTCACGGTGATCTCCTACGCTCGTGAGTTCGACATCGGAAATTTCGATATCGAAATGTACGAGGGAAGCGTATCAAGCAAAAGCCGTGACGTCAAATATTTTGACCTCAAAATGTTTGAGTGGGGCGGTCAGTCCACCGGCACGTCACCCAGCGACACCAGCAGCTTGCGCATCAGCCCGGCCAGCTGCTCCCGCTCCCCGGAATCCAGCGCCTCCAGCATGCGGTCCTCGTTGGCGACGTGGCCGCCGAAGGCCCGCTCCACGAGCTCCAGGCCCTCCGGGGTGAGCGACACCCGGACCTTGCGGCGGTTGTCCGGATCGGTCTGCCGGGTCACGTATCCCTTGGCCACCAAGCGATCCACCCGATTCGTGATCGCCGCCGCCTTGATGTACGAGGTCTTCAGCAGGATCCCCGGCGACACCACGTACGGCGAGCCGTAGCGGCGGATCGTGGCGAGCACGTTGAACTCGCCGTCGTCGATGTCGAACTGCCGAAAGTAGTCGCGGTGGCCCTGTTCCAGCAGCCGCGACGCCCGCTGGATCCGGCCCACCACGCCCATCGGGCCCACGTCGTCGTCTGGCCGCGCCCGCCGCCACAGCCGCTGGACCTCGTCCATCATGTCGCGCGCCGGTTCGGCGCCGCCGGGTTTCGACATCGTCCACCTCTCAAAGTATTCGATGTCGAAACGTTAGCCCTTCGGCCCGGTCAGAACCTCGCGGGCTCGCGATACTCGCCCCACTCGGCGCGCAGGGCGTCGCAGATCTCGCCGAGGGTGGCCTCGGCGCGGGCGGCGTCCATCATGGACGGGATCAGGTTGGTGTCGGTGCGGGCGGCGTCGACCATGCGGGCCAGCGCCGCGTCCACCGCCGCCTGGTCGCGGTCGGTGCGGCGCTGCGACAGCAGGACGTTCTGCTCCTTCTCCACCTCGCCCGAGATCCGCAGGATCTCCAGGTCCTTGGAGACGGTGTCGGTGTGGGTGTTGACGCCGACGATCCGCTTCTCGCCGCGCTCGAGCTGCTGCTGGTAGGTGAAGGCCGCCTCGGCGATACCGGCGGTGAACCAGCCCTCCTCGATGCCGCGCAGGATGCCCGTGGTGACCGGGCCGATGGCGTGGCGGCCCGCGGCCATGGCCTCGCGGGCCGTGTCGCCGGCGGTGTCGCCGTCGGACTCGCCGCCCAGGGACAGGATGCGGGCGAAGATCTCCTCGGCCTCGGCCTCGATGCGGTTGGTGAGGTCCTCGACGTACCAGGAGCCGCCGAGCGGGTCGGCGACGTTGGTGATGCCGGTCTCCTCCATCAGGACGGCCTGGGTGCGCAGCGCGATCTCGGCGGTCTCGTCGGTGGGCAGGGCGAGGGTCTCGTCCAGGGCGTTGGTGTGCAGGGAGTTGGTGCCGCCCAACACCGCCGCCAGCGCCTCCACCGCGGTGCGGACCACGTTGTTGTACGGCTGCTGGGCGGTCAGGGAGACGCCCGCGGTCTGGGTGTGGAAGCGCAGCCACTGGGCGCGCTCGCTGGTGGCGCCGTAGACATCGCGCAGCCAACGGGCCCAGATGCGGCGGGCCGCGCGGAACTTGGCGATCTCCTCGAAGAAGTCGATGTGGGAGTCGAAGAAGAACGACAGGCCGGGCGCGAAGGTGTTGATGTCGAGGCCCCGCGACAGCCCGAGCTCGACGTAGCCGAAGCCGTCGGCGATGGTGAAGGCGAGCTCCTGCGCGGCGGTGGACCCGGCCTCGCGGATGTGGTAGCCCGACACCGACAGCGGCTTGTAGCGCGGGATCTCCTTGGCGCAGTACGACATCAGGTCGCCGATCAGGCGCAGGTGCGGCTCGGGCGGGAACAGCCACTCCTTCTGGGCGATGTACTCCTTGAAGATGTCGGTCTGGAGGGTTCCGTCCAGTTTGGAGATGTCGGCGCCCTGGCGCTCGGCGGCCACCAGGTACATGACGAACACCGGGACCGCGGGCCCCGAGATGGTCATGGAGGTCGTGACGTCGGCCAGCGGGATCCCGCCGAAGAGGATGTCCATGTCGGCCGCCGAATCGATGGCCACGCCGCAGTGGCCGACCTCGCCCAGGGCCTGGGGGTCGTCGGAGTCGCGGCCCATCAGGGTGGGCATGTCGAAGGCCACCGAGAGCCCGCCGCCACCGGAGCGCAGCAGGAGCTTGTAGCGCTCGTTGGTCTGCACGGCGTTGCCGAAGCCCGAAAACTGCCGGATCGTCCAGGTCCGGCCCCGGTACCCGGTCGGGTAGAGGCCGCGGGTGAAGGGGAACTCGCCGGGCCAGCCGATCTGCTCCATGCGCGGGTCGTCGACCCCCTCGGCGGGCCCGTAGGCCGGGGCGAGGTCCATGCCCGACAGGGTGGTGAAGTCGGCGTCGCGCTTGCGGGCGGCGTCGTAGCGTTCCTGCCAGCGCTTTTGTCCCTCGGCGATGTGGTTGGAGTCCACGTGGTTTCCCTTCGCATCGGCGTTGCTGTGGCCATCTTAGGCCGCGAGACTTAACGAAGCTTAGGGCGGCGTGGTGAGCCCGGTCGCGATCGCGGCCATGGTGGCGTGCGGTACCCGGCGGCCGGGCCGAAACACCGCTAACCTGGGTCCGCAAAGGAGAGTGAGCCATGTCTTATCCCGAGCCCAAGTACTTCGGCGCCGACGGCGAGGTCACCGCGACCTACCGGCCGGCGACCGACCCGCCGAACCTGACGATGCGCAACGGCGGCTCCGCCGCCTACCTGGCCACCGGGGCCAGCACGGACGGAAAGTTCGGGCTGTACCAGTGGAACATGGGTCCCGGACGCAGCGGCCCTGACCCGCACTTCCACAAGACCATCTCCGAGTCGTTCTACGTCACCGCGGGAACCGTGAAGATCTACAACGGGACCGAGTGGGTGGACACCAAGCCCGGCGACTTCGTGTACGTGCCCGAGGGCGGCATCCACGGTTTCCGCAACGAATCGGGGGAACCGGCCTCGATGCTCATCCTGTTCGCGCCCGGCGCGCCCCGCGAGGGCTACTTCGAGGGCCTGCTCACCATCGGGGAGCTCAGCGAGTCCGAACGCGAGGAGTTCTTCATCGAGCACGACAACTACTGGCTCTGAAGCTCCCAGCGCACGCCGGAATCGGGGCTGTCGAGCCACACCCACTGGCGGGTCCGCGTGACCGTGTAACCGAAGCGGTCGCGGCCGGGCTCGCCGTGGGCGTGCCAGTCGCCGGCGACCGGCGTCGCCGAGGCCCGGCACAGCTCCGTCCACAGTTGAAGGTCGGCGGGCATGTCGCCGAGCGGGTTGACGCGCGGCGTGTGCCGTACTCCGGCGTCGTGGCGCAGTTCCATGAAGTAGCCCCGCTCGGCGGCGAATCCGCCGACCAGGGTGTCGGCGCCAACGCGCTCGAGCGTGGCCAGGGCGCCGCCGAAGTTCATGGGCGCCAACACCTTCGCGCCCGGCGCCAGCTGGTCCAACCAGGACGGCGGAACGGCGTCCAGCCCGCAGGTGGCGATGACGCGGTCGAAGGGCGCCCGCGCCGGGCAGCCCAGCGCTCCGTCGCCGACGGCGATGTGGGGCCGGAAACCCAGTCGCTCCAGGGTTTTTCGGGCATCGGCGGCCACGTCGGCCTGGAGGTCCATCGTGGTGACGTCGGCGTCGCCGAGGCGGGCGCACAGCAGGGCCGCGTTGTACCCGGGGCCGGTGCCGATCTCCAGGACGCGGCAGCCGTCGGCGACGTCCAGCAGCCGCAGCATGATCGCCACGATGGCCGGCTGTGACACCGAGGACGTGGCCACCCGGACGCCGTCGACCTCGCGAAACCGGGTGACGATCACGCGGTCGGCGTAGGACTGCCGCAGCAGTTGGCGGCGATCCCAGCCCGCGGTGTCCACCGGCTGCCCGTCGTCGTCGATCGAGTCGCCGCCGACGAACACGTGGCGCGGCACCGTCGCGAACGCCTCGACCCACGCGGGATCGTCCAGCCCCTGGCGGCGCATCTTCTCCGCCAGCCGGGCCGCGTGGGGCCTCCAGTCGCCGCCGGTCATGCCCCCAACAATGGCACCCCGGCGCCGCGCGCGGGCGGGCACCGGGGTGAAGGCTCACTGCTTGTCGACGGGCTCCAGGTAACCCAGTTCCATGGACACGATGGACGGCAGAGAGTCGGCGATCTGCGCCCCGATGTCGTCGGCGGACGCGCCGTCCACCGAATCGGGGTTCTCGGCGAACATCGAGCAGCACTCCCACATCGACGCCGTGCGGTACGAGAACGCCCACACCAGGAACGACAGCTGCGGGATGCCCAGCAGGCCCTCGCCGTGCTGGCCGATCCACCGCAGGTCGGGGTTGTCGGGGGCGTTGCTGATGCCGACACCGGTGGGGATCAGGCGATATCCGTTGAGCACGTCGATGGCGGAGTTGCCCCGCAGGTTGCTCTCCACGAGCAGTCCCCGCTGCAACAGGCTGTCCAGCTCGGCGGAGATCTTGGACGCCGAGATCTCGTTGCTGAGATTCTTGATCAACCAGTCCCGATCCACCAGGTGTTCGGCGTGCTGATCGGGATCGCCGTAGGCGCCGTAATACACCTGCCACTGAAGTTCGGTTAGTTGCTCGACCTCGTTGGCCACGTGCACTTCGTAAAAGTCCGGCGCCTCGGCCGGGGGGTCGGCCGGGGGAAAACACGCGCCCAACGGTTTCCCCACCGGAAGAATAGTCAATCCCATAACCGCTCCTTACTCCATTTCGATCGGCCCTGGCATGCCGAGCGTATCCGGACCGTGCCAGTCGCCCTGTGGGCAGCCTATCCGGCCCCGGGCGGCGGACACGAGGCGACGAGCAGCCAAAAAACGGCGCGGAATGGACGACTACCGTCCGTGTCAGCACACGATCGGCTTCACCCAGGAGCACTCCAATCCGTTCGGGGCGTGGCGCTTGGGCTGCGGAATCTTCCCGAGCTCGCGGACGGAGGCGGCGTCGCCCCGCTTATAGGACGCCAGGGTGACGGCGATGGAGTCCTGAATGCCGGTGACGGCGTCGTCGACCAGGTCGTTGAGCACAATGGAGAACACGAGTTGGCGGCCGTCGGCGTCGGTGACGTAGCCGCCCAGCGAGTTCACCCCGGTCATCGAGCCGGTCTTGGCGTGGACGTTGCCCTCCGCCGGGGTGTCGCACATTCGACTGCGCAGGGTGCCGCCGTCGAGGCGGTCGGAGTGGCAGGCGATGGGCAGCGCGTTGTACCAGGTGTCGAACCAGGGCTCGGAGCGCACGCCGACCAGCAGGTCGTTGAATGCCTTGGCGGGTATGAAGTTGCGGCGGGACTCGCCGGAGCCGTCGGCCTGGATCAGGGTCTTGGTGTCGACGCCGTGTTGCGAGGCGTAGGACCTGATCTGCTTCAGGCCCGCGCTCCAGGTGCCCTTGCCGGAGACCTTGCGCCCGATGGCCTTGGCGAGGGTCTCGGCGTGGGAGTTGTTGGACAGCTTGAGGAACGGAACCAGCAGTTTGGACAGTGGCATGGAGTCGTGGGTGGCCAGGCTCTTGGCGCCCGAGGGGGTGGGCTTGCCGAGGCGGGTGTGGCCCGACACGGTGATGCCGTGGTCGCGCAGCGCCGAGCGGAACACGGCGGTGGCGTAGCCGGTGGGTTCCCACACCGCCATCCACTCCTGGTCGGGGTCGGCGCCCACCGGGATCTGTCCGGAGATGACGAAGGTGTTGCCGCCGTGGGTGCGGTCGACGCCGAGCGTGGAGTCGGCGCCCTTGGCGGCCGTGGTGGCGCGGTTGTCGACCTTGAGGTAGCCGCTGGGGGTGCTGAAGGAGACCTTGGGTTTGTCCCCTTCGGAGGCCCCTGGTTTCACGGTCACCACGACGCTTCCGGCGTCGTAATCGTCGTCGGCGGCGATGGTGAGCGCCGAGACCGGGGCGGCGTAGTAGTACGGCTCGTCGTCCCAGGCCCACTCCAGGCCCAGGCGCGTGTCGTCGTAGGCGGTGTCGTCGGCGACCAGGTCGCCGTCGATGCGCTTGATTCCCTTGTCCGCCAGGGACTTGGCCAGCTTGTCGTAGTCGGCGGCCAGCATGGTGGGATCGCCGGTGCCGCGCAGGTAGGCGTCGGCGGCGAGCGTGTGGTGGCGGACGGTCCCGGTGCTGGCCACGTCGGTGGTGAACGTGAAGTCGGGCCCGAGGGTGTCCATCGCGGCGGTGGATGTGAGGGTCTTGGTGAGGGAGGCGGGGATCGCGCGCCCGTCTCCATTGTGGTCGTAGATGACGTCGCCGGTCTTGGCGTCGCTGACCACCACGTCGGCCTGGGAGCCCTGGAGGCTCTGGGCGGCGAGGATCTTGTCGATGGCCTCGCCGAGCGGTCCGTCGTCGTCCTTGGCCGAGGCGGGGGCGGCGGAGGCCACAGCGGCGGCCAACGCCAGGCAGAAGGCCGCGGCGGTGACACGCGTCAATGTCTTCATGCCCGTGATGTTATGGGAACTCCGCGCGTTTGGCGGGGTCCATAATTTCAGGCGTCGACGACCAGGCCGTCCTTGAGGTGGAGGCGGGAGTCGCAGGCCTCGGCGGCCTCGCTGTCGTGGGTGGCCAGCACGACGGCCGCCCCACGTTCGGCCTCGGCGCGCAGCAGGTCCAACACGTGGTCGCGGTTGTCGACGTCGAGGTCGGAGGTCACCTCGTCGGCCAACACGATGGATCCGCGCAGGGCCAGGCCGCGGGCGATGGCCACGCGCTGGCGTTGGCCGCCGGACAGCTCCTCGGCGAGCTGCTCGGTCTGGCCGCCCACGCCGAGCTCGTCCAGCAGCTCGCCGGCGCGCGCGGTGGCGTCGGCGGGTTTCCAGCCGGCCGCCAGCAGCGCCACGGCCACGTTCTCCCGGGCGGTGAGCACCGAGGCGAGGCCGTTGCCCTGCGGAATGAGGACCACGCGGTTGTCGTCGTCGAGGTCGTCGGGCGGTTCTCCTTGCACGGTAACGGTTCCGGAGTCGGGTGCCACGAGCCCGCGGGCCGTCCACAGTAGCGTGGTCTTTCCCGCGCCGGAGGCGCCCGTGACGGCCAGCAGCTCGCCGGGGGCGACGCTGGCGCTGACGCCCCGCAGCGCCACGGTCTTGCGGTATCTCACGGTGATGTCGTCGAAGGTCAGTGCGGTACTCATTGATCGTCCTCTTCGGAGTCTTCGGAGACGCGGTGCAGGGTGACGGAGCCGTCGTCGGCGGCGGTCACGCGCAACAGGGTGCCCGGGGGGAGCTGCTGGGTGATCTCGGGCGGCAGGTGGACGGTGCCGCCGGTGCCCACCACGAGGAAGTCCTCGCCGCGGCGGCCCTCGGCCCCCACCCGGCCGCCCCGGATGGTGACGGTGCGGCCCATCCGGGCCCCGACCTCGGGGTCGTGGGTCACGATCACGACGGTGTGCCCGGCGCCGTGCACCGCCAGGAGGGCGTCCAGCACCTCGTCGCGGGCGTCGGCGTCCAGTTGGGACGTCGGTTCGTCGGCCAGCAGCAGCCCGGCGCCGCCGGACAGGCCGACGGCCACCGCGAGCTTCTGGCGCTGCCCCGGCGACAGCTCGGCGGGCGCGGAGTCGGCGTGGGATTCCAGCCCCACCAACGACAACAGCTCGGTGACCTCGGGCAGGTCGCGGCGCCGGGAGCCGCGGACGCCGCGCCGGGCGAAGCGCAGGTTGTCCCTCGCCGACAGGTACGGCACCAGGTTGCGTTCGGTGCCCTGCAACACCATGCCGATCTGGTGGGACCGCAGGCGTTGCAGCTCTTCGGTCGTGGCCTTGACCAGGTCGTGGTCGCCGACGTGCAGCCGCCCGGCCGAGGGCCGCAACAGCCCGGCCATCAACGACACCAGGGTGGACTTGCCGGACCCGGACGGGCCGACCAGGCCCACCGACTCCCCCGCCGCGATGTCCAGGTCCACACCGGACAGCGCCACGACGTCGTAGCCCTCCAGGCGGTAGATGTAGACCAGCCCGCGGGCGGACACGTTGAGCGGTTCGGTTGCCTTATAGGACATCGGTCAGCTCTCCCCCTCCCGCACCCGGGAGGCCGACGCCCGTCTCAGGTGACCGCGCACGGCGGCGGCGACCACCGCGACGAAGCCCGCGCACAACGCGACGACGACGGCCGCGGCCCACCCGGGCCCGATCCGGTATTCGGCGGCCACGTCGGACGGCGCGATGCTCACCAACCGGATCGACGGCAGGATCAGCCACAGCCCGGCCAGCCCGGAGGCGATCCCCGCCACCGCGGGCATCGCGATCCAGTAGAGATACTCCCTGATGGACGATCGGCGCAGCGTCGACCGCGGCACCCCGGCCACGGCCAGGGAGGCGGTGTCGTAGCCGCGCACCGCGGCCCCGACCACGGAGCTCAGCCACACCGCACCGAGCACCAGCAGCAGCGCGACCGCCGCCACCACGAGGTACAGCAGCAGGGACAGCGCGGGGGCGCCGCGTCCCAGCTGGTCCAGGAAGGCGTCGCGGGAGTCCACCTTGCTCACCACGAGGCCGGAGGCGACGAGGCGCTCCTTCACGTCGGACGGCGCCGACGCGTTCGCCCACACCTCGTAGTGCAGGGTGTCGCGGTCGTCAAGGGCGGTATAGGTTTCGGCGGCCTGCTTGGTGTATCCGAAGTCGACGGCCATGGCGTCGGCGCCGCCGCGCGGCACCGCGGAGACGCGCTCGGCCACCCGGTACGCCTCGAGTTCGTCCTGGGGGCTTTGGGCCATGAACACGCCGTGATGGGACTCCGGCGCCGGTATCCGGCCGGCCAACGCGACCGGCAGCGCCTGCGGCACCGAGGCGTATTCGGCCAGGAAGTCGTGGGCGCTGGCGCTGGAGACGGCGAAGTCGAGTCCGCCGTGGCAGCCGGTGGTGACGTTCACCTTCGCGGGAATGTCGCGGGCGCGGCGCCACGCGTCGCAATCGTCCAGTTTGGCCTCGACGGTCCCCCGGGAGTCGATGATCTCGTTGACGCGCATGGACACCGAGATCTTGTCGAAGTCGCCGGGATAGCGGGAGGCGCCGATGCCGACCAGTCGGCAACCGTGGCCGCATTCGGGCGCCTTGGCGTGGTAGGTGTGGGTGCCGGGGCGCAGCTCGCCCATCCGCACCAGGACGGGGTCGTGCCCGTCGGCGGCGACGCGGGCGGCCAGCTCGACGGGGTAGCTGCCGTTGGCGTGGTGGACCGTCACCTTCGCGGCGATGGAATCGTGCACCGTCAACGGTTTCAGCGCCTTGGGGTGAAGCTCGGCGGCGAGGTCGGCCAGGTCGGCGCCGGAGTGGTCGCGCCACTGGGCGACGGCCGCCAGCCGCTCGGACTGCACCGCGATGGTGGTGAAGCTCCGGTTGTCGTAGCTGTCGAAGCGGCGCATCACCGCCATCAGGCTCTTGCCGTGCGGGTCGAGGGATTCGACGGCGTCGGTGACGTCCTTGCCGTTGGCGCCGGACAGCTCGTACACGGTGTGGGCGCCGATCTCGTCGTCGGCGGTCATGTCGCGGTTGTTGGCGGCGACGTCCCAGGCGCAGGCGCCGAAGGTGACGATGGCCGAGGCCAGGGTCACCAGCACCACCATGCGCCGGGTCTCGGGGCGGCGGGAGACCTGCGCCAGGGCCAGAAGCCGGGTGGTCCTGCCGCGGCGCAGCGCCCGGGGCAGGGCGCGGCGGGCGCCGAATTCCAGGCCGCGGGCGACGATCAGGCCCACCAGCATGGCCAGCACGGGGGTGACCAGCAGGCCCAGCATTCCGGAGTCCGACACGGACAGGACCTGCCAGATGGCCACGATGGACAGCACGGCCAGGGCGCCCTCGGCGGCGCCGACCCGCCAGGTCTGGTGGTGGGGCACCCGCCGCAGCAGCCCCAGCACCGGGCGCCGCAGGGTGCGGCGGGCGGCGATCATGACGGCGGCGACGCTGCCGACCAGGGAGATCCCGGCGTACACCAGCATGTCGGCGCTCGGCGTGACGTCGGAGCCGGGCGCCAGGGCGAGCCAGGCCAGCAGTTGGGCCAGGCCCCAGCCGACGGCCAGGCCCAGGGGCGTGGCGGCCAGGATCAGCGTCACGGCCTCGCCGATGCCGAACCCGGTGACGGAGGCGCCGCGGTGGCCGCGCAGCTTGGCCAGCGCGATCTGGGGGGCGCGTTCCTCGGTGAGGCGGGCGGCCACCAGGTACAGCACGAACCAGCTCAGCAGCATCAGGGGGACGGTCACCATCGGCACCGACGCGGACACCGCGTCGCGGCTCTTGGTGGCCTCCTTCATGATGTTGGTGAAGTTGGTGGACACCTTGATCTTGAGCGGGTCGCCGCCGGGGGCGCTCACCGTGGAGCGGCGGTCGAGTCCGATCAGGTCGTCGGTGATGGACGCCGCGTTGCCCAGCCGCACGCCGGGAATGTCCAGTGAGTACTCGAGCCCGGCGGTGACCTCGACGGTCATCGCCCTCATGTCCCGGAAGTGGGTGACCAGGAGGCCGTCGGCGTAGGTGACGTCGCCCATGTCGGCCAGGGTGAAGGGGGAGTCCATTCCCCAGTAGGCGGACTCCGCGTCGCGCGGCTGGTAGACGCCCGCGATGGTCACCGTGGACGGCGGCGAGCTGCCCTCCTGGTTCTTGTCCGACAGGGTGAAGTGGTCGCCGACGCCGAGGCCCTCGAGCTTGGCGACCCGCTTGGACATCAGGACCTCGCCGGGCTTGGTGGCGCAGCCGCCCTTGAGCATGGTCAGGTGGCCGCACAAGTGCTCGCGGTAGACGACGGAGCTGAACACGTCGATCTTGGCGTGGAGGCTTCCCACCTGGGCCTCGGCGTAGCGGATCGGGTGCTGGTAGACCGACAGCGCCGATCGGGAGCCGACCGCGGCGCCGATCCGGTCGAACAGCGCGCCGGATTTCCACACCGCGGCTCCGCGGCCCGCGCCGGAGATGTCGGCGTGGACGCGGGTCTCGGTCTGGGTGACGGGGGTCTGTCGCAGTTGGTCGGTGATGAGGGACTGGTGGGCGGCGGTGATGTAGGCGGGGGTGAGCACGGCGGTGGTGAAGGCGACGGTGGCCAACAGCAGCACGACGGCCGATCGACCTGGGCGAAAGCGTATTCCGCGCATGATCACGTGGAATATCGACATATATCGCACCGCCCCTCGTCCGGCCAACCCTGCTTCGCTTCAGCATCACACCGACCCATGGGTAACACCGGCGCCGTGTCCCTTTCGTTGCCAAGCCGATGAAAGGGTGTAATCAAAGAGTTAAGTTTCTCTATTGTTAAGGCGGAGCGCTCCGATCGCCTCCGATGGTACGGACGGGTGCCGCGGCGCCACGGGCGCGACCGGCCGGTACCCCTCCCCCAGCCCCGGGCGCGGATCGTCGTCGCCCCGGTTGGGCCACATCGACAGCGCCCGCTCGGCCTGGGCCGTGATCGTCAGCGACGGATTGACGCCGAGATTCGCCGACACCGTCGAACCGTCCACGATGTGCAGACCCGGCTGGCCGAAGGCGCGGTGATAGGCGTCCACCACGCCGCGCTCGGCGGACTCCCCGATCACGCAGCCGCCCAGGAAGTGCGCGGTGGTGGGCACGTTGAACATGTCCAGCCAGGTGCCGCCCGCCAGCCCGCCGATCTCCTCGGCGAGATACCGCGTCGCCTTGTGCCCCACCGGGATCCAGGTCGGGTTCGGCTCGCCGTGCCCCGGCTCGGCGCGCAGCTTGCCGCGCCTGGCGCGGACGTTGATCGAGTTGTCCCGGTTCTGCATCACCAGCGCCACCACGGTGCGCCGCGACCAGTGCCGCAGGAACGGCAGCCGCGCCGCATCCCACGGGTGCGACACCGCGAACTTCAGCAGCGTGCGCCAGCGATGCGCCTTGGCGTCCGGTGTGGACCCGTCCACCAGCAGGGTCGACAAGGCCCCCATCGCGTTGGACCCCGGGCCGTAGCGCACCGGCTCGATGTGGGTGTGCTCGTCGGGGTGGATCGACGAGGTGATCGCCAGCCCCTTCGAGTGATCGTCGCCGCGCTTGCCGAACCGCATCGCGCCGAGGATCGCCTCCGAATTGGTGCGCGTCAACTTGCCCAGCCGCGCCGACAGCCCGGGCAGCCGTCCCGCGTCCCGCATCCGATGCAGCAGGCGTTGGGTCCCATAGGTTCCGGCCGCCACCACGACCTGGTCGGCGGTCAGGGTCCGCCGCCCGCGGCCCAGCGCCCCCGTGCGGTGCACCCGCACGGCGTAGCCGCCGTCCACGGCCCGCAGCTCGTCCACGGTGGTCAGCGGGTGCACGGTGACGCCCGCCCGCTCGGCCAGGAACAGGTAGTTCTCGGTGAGCATGTTCTTGGCACCCGAGCGGCACCCGGTCATGCAGGCGCCGCAAGCGATGCAGCCCCGCCGCTTCGGCCCCGCGCCGCCGAAGAACGGG
Organism: Stackebrandtia sp.; assembly: GCF_035643755.1. Taxonomy (NCBI): domain Bacteria; kingdom Bacillati; phylum Actinomycetota; class Actinomycetes; order Glycomycetales; family Glycomycetaceae; genus Stackebrandtia; species Stackebrandtia sp. Next base: position 14,701 of record NZ_DASQPW010000223.1, read on the forward strand.
TCGGCGGCCTCGGTCTGCCCCTCGTTGAAGTACACGCCCACGGGCGTGAAGCGGAACGAATCGGCCACCCCCAGCCGCTGCGCCACCCGCCGCATCGCGGCGTCGGCCGGGGTGTCGACGGGATTGTCGACCACCCCGAGCATCCGCCGCGCCTGATCGTAGAACGGCGACAGCTCGGCCGACCAGTCCGCGATCCCCGCCCACTGTGGATCATCGAAGAACGACCGCGGCGGACGGTACAGCGTGTTGGCGTACACCAACGAACCCCCGCCCACCCCGGCCCCGGCCAACACGAGCACCCGGCTGCCCCGCTTGCCCCGCAGCAGATGCACCCGCTGAATCCCCCGCAGCCCCAGCTTCGGCGCCCACAGGAACCGCCGAAACCGCCACGAGGTCTTGGGGAGCCTGGCGTGCCGCTTCACGGGGTCGGGCTGGCTCGGGTCGTCGAAGCGCGCGCCCGCCTCCAGCACCCCGACCCGATACCCCTTCTCGGTGAGCCGCAGCGCGGCCACGCTGCCGCCGAAGCCCGAGCCGATGACCAGCACGTCGTAGTGCTCCGCGTCCTTACTCATGGGTAAGAAGTGTGCCAGAATCGCGGGATTTTCGATACCCCCGCCAAAATCGTTGGGCGCCTGGGCACCCGTCCACCAGAATGAGCGGATGCGCTGTGAGATAGACACCGATGTCGATGCCTTCTACCGCGAGGTCGCGCCCTGGCTGGGCGGCGACCCGATCGCCAACACCGTGGCGTGCACGGTGATCGCGCAGCGCACCGAGGGCGTCATGGACGCCAAGGGCGACGACCTGTGGATCCGCCTCGTCGACGACGAGGGCGTGTGCGGGGTGTCGTTTCAGACCCCGCCGCACGGGCTGTACGTCACCGCGATATCCGACGCGGCCCTGGAGGCGTTGGTGGGCGCGGTCGAGGACGCGCGCCCGCAGTTGACCGCCGTGAACGGGCCCGCCGCGACCGTGGAACGGTTCGTGGCGCTGTGGTCGGTGCGCACGGGATGCGCGGCGCGGGCGGGGATGGCCACGCGGCTGTTCTCCATCGACGAGGTGCGGCACCCACAGGGCGTCGAGGGACGACGGCGGGCGGTCGGGGCGGAAGACCGCGGCGTGGTGATCGACTGGCTGGATCGGTTCTCGCTGGAGGCCGAGGGCGGGCACGCCCAAGGGCCCGCCGAACTGGCGAAGTCGTTCGATCGGCGGCTGGCCAAGAGTCAGCCACAGTGGCTGTGGGAGGTCGACGGCGAGCCCGTGTCGATGACGCTGGAGTCGTTGAACGTCGCGGGCGTGGTGCGGGTGCAGGGGGTCTACACGCCACGGGAGCAGCGCGGGCGAGGTTACGCCAGCGCGCTGGTCGCGGAGGTGAGCGCCGAGATCCTTTCGCGCCCCGAGGTTTCGGGATGCGTCCTGTTCACCGACCTGGCCAACCCGACCAGCAACGGCGTCTACCGCAGGATCGGGTATCGGCCCGTGGGCGACCACATCAATTACGTGTTCTCGTACACCAGTCCCACGACACGGTGACATCGCCGCCGCGGGAGTGATCCAGGCATTTCGATGCGTTACCGTGTGGTGGCGGCCACGGGACAATGTGGGTCGTTGAGGGTTGACGGAAGGCATGGGTGTGTCCAGTATCGACGAATACTCCGCGCAGATTGGTGTGGCGATTCAGACCGTTGAGCAGGCGCAAACGTCTGTGGGGCAGGCGAAGTCGGATGGCGAGGATCTGGCTGGCCAGTTCGAGGGAATGGGTGCTGAGGCCACGGGGGCGACCATCAGGTCGTCGGTGGAGCAGGGCAATGAGGCTGACGGGATCTTGGTGGAGGCGATCAACAAGCTCAAGGAGATGCAGTCGACCGCCGAGTCGGCACGGGGTAACGGTTTAACAGACCAGGGTGTCGCTTCGCCGTCTGAGTCGTCGTGGCGAAACGAGGTCGATAATCCCGTTGAACCACCGAAGGGTGGCCCTGATGAGCCTGATGCCTTGCACCAGGAACTGGCCAGCACCGATGAGGGTGACAGCGGGAAGTCGAAGGCGCAGCGGTTTGGGCGAGCTTTCGTTCGGAACGCCAGCGATGTCGCTGATGTCGCTGAAGACATGACGGACAGCGTCTCGCATACCATCGACGATGACTACGATCCACACTCATACGGTGACACGCATGCCTCTACGGTGGCGTTGGTGCAGGCTCCCACGCCTGTCCCTCACGCTTCTGATGTCAAGGCGACTGATGTTGTCGGTACAGCGCTTATTTTTACCGCCGTGGCTGTTGAGGGACTGTCGCGACTTGTCAGGAAGAAGGGCTTATGGGACGTAATCAGCTTTTCCGTGGAGTTGTCAAGGCCGTGGCCCTGGGCGACGGGCCAAAGGTACGCGAACTCAATCAGCAGATCGCTGATGCCGATCGCGAGGCGTATGCCGTGTACGTCGCGGCGATGTTCGCGGGCGCTGCGGGGCACAGGTTCGAGCACGATCAAAGCCATGCCGCGATCACCAAGTTTGTCAACGAGATGCGCGACGATTTTCGGAGGGCGGATCCGCCGTTCAAGCCGTTGGTGATGGAGGGCTTGTTGCGGGTCTTGTTCGGCGAGGACCACTTGTTGGACGAGATCGCGCCCGCCGATCAACTGCGCCATCAGTTTCTGGCGATCAGGAAGATCGTGGATCAGTCTGAGTCGATGCAGGCGAACCTGGATCAGTACCTAACTGATGCTGAAACCCTTGCGGCTCAGTGGTTGAGTGAGGTTTAACGCGAGCTCGCAACAATCCGACCTCCACGCAGCTTGCGCTGGCGTTGCTCGAACTGCGGGTGCTTTTGCGCCATGTGATGCCTGGGCGGCCTGAACCTGGTTGTTGGGGTGGGACCGTGGTCACTCGATCTCCCTCATCACTTCTCGTATGAGTTTCGTCGACTCTCGAGGGGCGAGAGCTTGTTCATGAAGCCGATCGTACGCTTGTCGGTATTGATCGACCTTCGCCTCATCTTCAAGAAACGTGCGCCCCACAAGGGTTTCGATGTAAACGACATCGGGGTAGGGGTCAGGCATGTCGATGAGCGTGAATGGTCCGTCCAAGCCAGGGTGCCAACGGCCTCGGCGAGGGAGGACACGAATATCTATATTCGACTTCCTTCCCGCATCGATCAGGTGCTTCAGTTGTGCTGCTTGCGTTGTGGGGTCGCCAATCGCTCGGCGCAAGGGCGTTTCTTCAAGTACGACAGAAAGTTCACAGGGTTTGTCGCCGTCCAGAATCGTCTGGCGTTTCGCCCGCACCGTAGCTGTGCGCTCGATCTCCTCACGTGGGGCGCTGTCTCCGAGGCCAGCCGTGGCTAGAGCTTCGGCGTATGCGGGCGTGTGTAGAAGTCCGTGGATAAGTAGGGGTTCAAAGACACAAACCTTGGAAGCCCTGGCTTCCAGCCATGCGTAGTCGATGAAGTCTTTGTCAATGTTCTTGGCGTTGCCAATCCAGACATCCTTACGCCAGGCATCCTCGTTGAGCTGCAACAATACTGCCCGCTCGGGTTCATCCGATATCCCGTAGAAGTCCACTAGATCACGCACATAGGACGGCTTGGGCCTATACACCCCGTTTTCGAACCGACTGAGGGTTGCCCCGCGAATTTGCAGGTACTCGGCAGCATCCTCCAAAGTGAACCCCGCCGCGTCTCGCGCTTGTCGCAGCCGATCGCCCAGCCACTGCACCCTCAACGACAAGGCCTTGTTCTTCGCCATCGACAGGATCTCCAAAACCCGTAGGACACTGATTGCGTAAAGTTACGACCCATGCTAGCCTACGCGTGTGGCTCTAGTCACTGAAGGTGATTTCGAGGGCTGAGCTGCGAATTGAATAGAGGCTTCCGTTGTCGCTCAGCGACTTCGGGAGGAAAACGACTGGGGCGGGTCATCAAAGTTTGGCGACTTACGTCCCGCCCCAGTCCTAATGAACGGAGGTCTCCTCGTGGAGGAGATAACCGAACGTCGTCAAGTGTGCCACTCGCTACCCAGCGCAGTGAACGGTGAGGACATTGTCGTCGCCTCGATTCACCGCCTCCAGGTGGAGGTGTGGTGGATGGTCGCCGCCCGCAGGGCATCGGCCGATCCAACGTTCCCGCGTCAGCTTCGCCGTCGCGTGCCTGGGCAGCACTGCCGCGTCTCGGGATGCGTCCACCACGGCAATCGTCATCGTCCTGATGACCCGCCGTTGGCGATCCCCGCCCAACGCTTAGTCCACAGCTTTCTCCACAAGTCGCGCATGCCCTCGTGAGGTGGGCTGCGCGCGAGTGGGGCGGGTTGCGTGGGTTTTCCTCCACCACACACAGGTCGCTGCTGTTTCGGGGTCTCTTCGTCCTGCACCCAAACGGCGCCAGCCTCGTGTGCCTGCGCGCCCGCCCCACCCATCCACATCCAATAGTCCAGAAGGGAAACATTGTCATGCTTCTTCGTACCTGCGACGTCGAGTTCCTCGAACCCAACGAGGACCCGCCACCGCCCGCGCCCGTGTGTGAAGACATGAGTCTTCACGCGAAGTTGGCGACTGCTGCGCGTTCCCAGCGGGGTCGTCGTTTCGCGTTCTGCGAGATCACCGAGTCTTCGGATGGGCTACGCGCGAGGGTGGCTTTCCAGGGGATCCAAGCCAACGACGGCTCCTGCGTCCTGTTGGACGTCGGTCGTCCCGTGGGCTGGTACACCACGGTTGACTCTGCCTTCGCGCATCGAGGCAGGGACGGCATGTACCTGGTGTGGACCGAACCCTCTAATCCGCCCCACCACTCCAACGCGAACCTCGAAGCAGCCCAAGGCGAAACGACGATTTGGTGCGTCCTGCTGCCTTACCGTGCTCATGGTCCCCACGATGCTCGTATCCGTGCCATCGAACTGGCCACGGCGTTCGAAGAAACCACGCCAGGACTCACCCGTGAGATGGCGATGTTGTGCGACGCGCAAGCAAGCGGGCAACCCATCACCCTGTTCTGCCCCGAACCAGGCTGCTTGCGCGAGCCGTACCACCACGGCGACCACGCCCCTGCCAACACCGAACCCGAAAACGGGACGGCAGACAACACCCCCACACCCGCCGCGGCCGAGGAACCAAGCACCAACGGTGAGGGTGAGGGCGATGAGTGATTCCGCTGTGGTGATCATGCTCGGGTTGTTCCACGCGTCGATGCGTCAGGTCTCGGCTGTCACTGTTGAGGGCACGTTCACGGTGCATCTCGATGTGATCGGGCACAGGGGTATCGCGTCACACCTGGGGTCGATCAAGGACATCGACAGCTCCCGCCCCGTGTTGAAAGTGTCCCTGCCACACGGCATCTGGGCCAGTGAACCTGCCGTGCGCTGGCATCTGATTCGCCAGGCACAGAACCTGTGGCGCACGCATCGCAAGCTTTCGAGGGCGCTGCCTCATGTCTGAGTTGGACGAACTGTCCGAAGCTGTCGGCAACGCCGTGGCGATGGCGAATGAGGCGCACATGCACACGGGCAACGCCGAAGAACTCGCACAACGCATCGCCCAGCTCGGACACGGTATCGGTTTCGGCAACGACCCGATGCTGATCATCGCCGCCAGCGAACACATCACCAACGCACTCGGGGTCCTGTTTTCGGCAGCAGCTGATTTGGAACAGGCCCAAACCTTCATCACCCAAGCAAGAGAACAACAGTAAGAAGCCAAGGGGGAGCCACAAACCCATGACTGTCCACAGCTACACCGAAGAGGGCCCTTGGGGTCCCGTGCACGTTCGTGTGTTCGACCCCGACACCGCACCCACACTCAGGTTCGGTCTGATGTACCCCCATGGGCCACTGGCCGACAGGGCACGCGAAGTCGGCAAGCGATTCGAGATCCCGAAACGACACCTGCCCAAAAGGCGACTGAGGGCCGTCATCGCACTCGGTTTGTTCCCCCTGTTGTGGGTGCTACCGAAATGCGGGGAGTGCGGGCAGCCCTGGCCCTGCACACCACTCACCGACCACTTCCGACACACCCTCGGATGGGCAGGAGACCTCCAAGCGAAATACAAGGCCATGTCCACAAAGCGACGCCGAACCAAGGCGACCAAGAGGAACCCGACAGCCATCTCACATCGCGCCAGGCCACGACGACGCTGGGGGAGATGACGCGACGGCAGACGCAACTCCCCATCGCGCAGCCAATGAGGGAGCGACAGGTTCACGACCGCCTGCCGTCCCGACGCGGTCAACCCCGCGGGGGCGGCAGACCAAGCACCCAACCCAACCCGCGGCTTCCCAACGGCGAGAACCGTGGAAACTGTTCGCCGTGGAAGAGGCAGCCGCACCTCCCCGCCCCTGAACTATCGCGACACGGCTACGCCGTCTTACGCCGCTTCAACGTCCTCGTCTGCCGATACGGGCTGGTCCGGGGAACCAGGGTGGGGTTGACGTTCTTGCCGACCACGTCGGCGGTGATGACCACCCGCTCGACCTTGTCGGCGTGGCTGGGGATCTCGTACATCACGGGCTGCAGCACCTCTTCGAGGATGGCCCGCAGCGCCCTGGCGCCCGTGCCGCGCAGCAGGGCCGCCTCGGCGATCGGTTGGTAGGAGTCGGGTTCGAAGGTCAGCTCGACGCCGTCCAGCTCCAGGAGTCGTTGGTACTGCTTGATGAGCGCGTTGCGCGGCTCGGTGAGGATCTTGATCAGGGTGTCCTCGTCGAGGTGGCGCACCGTCGTCAGCACGGGGACCCTGCCGACGAACTCGGGGATCAGCCCGAACTGGAGGAGGTCGTCGGGCATGACCTCGGCCAGCAGGTCGTCGGAGTTGCGTTCCGAGCGGCTGCGCAGCTGGGCGGTGAAACCCAGGCCCCGCTTGCCGAGCCGCTGTTCGACTATGGACTCCAGCCCCTGGAAGGAGCCGCCGCAGATGAACAGGATGTTGGTGGTGTCGATCTGGAGGAAGTCCTGGTGGGGGTGTTTTCGCCCGCCCTGCGGGGGTACCGAGGCGACCGTGCCCTCCAGGATCTTCAGCAGGGCCTGCTGGACGCCCTCGCCCGAGACGTCGCGGGTGATCGAGGGGCTTTCGGACTTGCGTCCGGCCTTGTCGACCTCGTCGATGTAGATGATGCCCGTCTCGGCGCGCTTGATGTCGTAGTCGGCCGCCACGATCAGCTTGAGCAGGATGTTCTCGACGTCCTCGCCGACGTAGCCCGCCTCGGTGAGCGCCGTGGCGTCGGCGATGGCGAAGGGGACGTTCAGCATCCTGGCCAGGGTCTGGGCCAGATGTGTCTTGCCCGAACCAGTCGGGCCGATCATCAGGATGTTCGACTTGGACAGTTCCACGTCCGATGTCGAGTGGGGGGAGCGCTGGGCGCCCGCCTCGAGCCGCACCCGCTTGTAGTGGTTGTAGACGGCCACCGCGAGCGAGCGCTTGGCGTCCTCCTGCCCCACCACGTACTCATCGAGGAACTCGCAGATCTCCTTGGGCTTGGGGAGGTCGCCCCACGACGCCTCCGCCGTCTCGGCGAGCTCTTCCTCGATGATCTCGTTGCACAGGTCAACGCATTCGTCGCATATGTACACGCCGTGTCCGGCGATGAGCTTCTTGACCTGACGTTGCGTCTTTCCACAGAACGAACACTTCAGCATGTCGCTTTCGCCCAGTCGTGGTGCCACGCCTGCCCACTCCCTGCTACCGTCATGCCCCGCGACCAGGTCGCGAAGCGAAACGAAGTCCAAAATAGTCCCCCGCCGACGCCTGAGCAGGGCGCCGACCGCGAAGCCAACCGGTGCATCGGAAGACCGATGCCACAACCGACCTTAGCCGTCCGGGGGCCGAGGCGCCAGACTGTTTGTGCGCCTCGACCACCGGAGGGATGTTCACGCCGAGGTGACGGCGGGCTTGTTCTTCTTGCGGTACGCCATGACCGAGTCGACCAGGCCGTATTCCTTGGCCTCCTCGGCATTGAGGAATTTGTCGCGCTCGATGTCACGCCGGACCTTCTCGATGCTCTGGCCGGAGTGCTTGGCCAGGATCTCCTCCATCTGCTCGCGCATCCGCAGGATCTCGCGGGCCTGGATCTCCATGTCGGAGGCCTGGCCGTAGGAGCCCTCGGTGGACGGCTGGTGGATGATCACCCGGGAGTTGGGCAGCGCCAGGCGCTTGCCCGGGGCGCCCGCCGCCAGCAGCACCGCCGCCGCCGAGGCCGCCTGGCCCATGCACACCGTGCGGATGTCGCAGCGGATGTACTGCATGGTGTCGTAGATGGCCATCAGCGCGGTCAGCGAGCCGCCGGGCGAGTTGATGTAGATCTCGATGTCGCGCTCGGGGTCATTACCCTCCAGCACCAACAGCTGCGACATGATGTCGTTGGCGGAGGTGTCGTCCACAGGAGACCCGAGGAAGATGATCCGGTCCTCGAACATCTTGTTGTACGGGTTCATCTCCTTGACCCCGTACGAGGTCTTCTCCGTGTACGACGGAATGATGTAGCGGGCGTTGAAGTCGTAGTCCATGTCTATTGCGTCCCTTCTGTACCTAAGCTGCGGGTTCCCGCGCCACCGGGAACCTGCGTCGCACCGGTGATGACCTGGTCGATGAATCCGTAGTCCTTGGCCTCCTCGGCGGTGAACCAGCGGTCACGATCGGAGTCGGACTCGATCTCCTCCAGCGTCCGTCCAGTGTGGGACGACACCCGCTCCTGGAACATCTTCTTCGTGTACAGCATCTGCTCGGCCAGGATGGCCACATCGGAGGCGGTGCCGCCGATGCCGCCGGACGGCTGGTGCATCATGATGCGCGCGTGCGGCAGGGCGTAACGCTTCCCGGGGGTGCCCGCACACAGCAGCAACTGCCCCATCGACGCGGCCATTCCCATCGCGATGGTGGAGACGTCGTTGCTGATGAACTGCATGGTGTCGTAGATCGCCATGCCGTCGTACACCGAGCCGCCGGGCGAGTTGATGTACAAGCTGATGTCGCGCTCCGGGTCCTCGGCGGCCAACAGCAGCAGCTGCGCGCTGAGCCGGTTGGCGACCTGGCTGGTCACCTCGGTGCCCAGGAAGATGATCCGGTCCTTGAGCAGCCGGTTGTAGACCATGTCGTCGAAGCCGTAGTTCGCGGCGTCCTCACCACGTGCCGTGGGGGCGAACGGATTGTCCAGATGTGTCATGTCGGCCTCTCTTGCTTTCAGGTCCTTATCCGTATGCAATGCGACCCTAACCGGCCGCGAGGACGAAACCGGGTAGGTTTCGGCCTTGTTCGCTTCCAGCGGAGGGCTTCGCTGATAGCGAACCGGCCCGCCACGGGTACGCGGCGGGCCGGTATCTCGCTTGTGGAGTCTTACTCGGACGCTTCGTCGGCGTCGGTGGTGCCCGCCTCGTCGCCGGCGACCGGCTTCGGGAACAGCGTCTCCTCGTCCAGGGTCTTGCCGCTGGAGTCGGTGATGGTGGCCGCCCGCACGACCTCGTCGAGGGCAAGGGCGCGGCGGATCTCGGCGGTGAGGCCCGGCAGCAGGCCCCGGTCGCGCAGCACGTTGGCGAACTGCTGGTGCTGGCTTTCGGGGACGCCCTGCTGCAGCGCGCGGCGCTGGATCTCGGCGGTGAGCTGCTCGGCCGTGACCTGGATCTCGGAGTCGTCGGCGACCTTGTCCAGCACCAGCTGGCGGCGCAGCCCGACGGCGGCGGTCTCCCTCTGCGACTCGGCGAACTCGTCGGGGTCCTGGCCCTGCGCCGACAGGTAGGTCTCGAAGTCCAGACCCATCTGGGTGAGCTGGTTGCGCAGGTGCTCGGTGCGGTTCTCCACCTCTTCGTCCACGGCGCCGTCGGGCACCGGCAGGTCGAGCGAGTCGACCAGGGCGTTGAGGGTGTTCTCGCGCACCTGCTGGCCCTGGGCGTTGGACGCCCGGGACGCGAGGGTGTCGCGGGTGGAGTCGCGCAGCTCCTCCAGGGTGTCGTACTCCGAGGCCATCTGGGCGAAGTCGTCGTCGAGCTCGGGGAGCTCACGCTCCTTGACGCTGCCGACCTTGACCTCGACGTCGGCGTTCTCGCCGGCGCGGTCGCCGCCGGCCAGGGCGCTGGAGAAGGTCTTGGTGTCGCCGGCGCTCATGCCGACCAGGGCCTCGTCGAGCCCGTCCAGCAGGTCTCCGGCGCCGACCTCGTGGGACATGCCGGTGGTGCTGCCGCCCTCGACCTCGTCGCCGTCGATGGTGGCCTTCAGGTCGATGGTCACGAAGTCGCCGTTGGCGGCCTCGCGCTCGACGGTCTTCAGCGTGCCGAAGCGCAGCCGGAGGTTTTCGATCTCGGTGTCGATCTGCTCGTCGGTCACGTCGGTGGACTCGACCTCGACCTCGAGGTCGCCCAGCTCGGGCAGGTCGAACTCCGGCGCCACGTCCACCTCGGCGGTGAAGGTGAGCGGCTTGCCCTCGGCGATCGGCTCCAGGTCGGTGACGCTGGGGCGGCCCAGCACCCGGACGTTGTTCTCCTGGATCGCGGCGAACAGCTGGCGCGGCAGGGCCGCGTCGGTGGCCTCGGCGTAGACGGCGTCCTTGCCGACGCGCTGGTCGATGACGGCCTTGGGGGCCTTACCGGGGCGGAAACCCGGCACCTTGACCTGCTGGCCGACCTTCTTGTATGCCTGCGTCAGGTGTTCGCCGAGTTCCTCAAAAGGCACCTCGACGGACAGCCGCACCCTGGTGGGGCTCAGGGTTTCGACGGTGCTTTTCACAGGCATTCTCCTTGGTGATTCTTTTCTGAAGCTTCATCGGTGACGACCGCGCGATGTGCAGGCCTCAAAACCCTATTCGGCGAGACATTGATGTGTAGCCACCCCGCACGAGTCTAAGCCGTCGTCGCGAGATGCCCGCACCGGAGTGGGGCCGGGTGACTGGCATCGCCCGTTCGGTCACACAGAGTCGATCGCGGCGGTGACGATGTTGATCGCCTCCTCGCGGCCGAGCCCCAATTCCCGCGCCTTGTGGGCATAGGTGGCCGCGGCGACCTGGGCGCGGCGGCGGGTGTGGCTTCCGGCGGCGCTGACATAGCTTCCGGCCCGGCCGCGGGTCTCGATCAGCCCGGCCTCCTCCAGCTCGCGGTAGGCGCGCGCGACGGTGTTGGGTGCCAGGCCGAGGTCGTCGGCGAACCCGCGAACGGTGGGCAGCCGCGTCCCCACCGGCAGCTCGTGATCGTTGATCTGGCGGGCGAGTTCGGCGCGGACCTGCTCGAAGGGCGGCACCGCGGAGGTGTTGTCGATAGTGATGATCAATGTGTCGTTCCTAGCGAGGAGTCGGTCTCCTTATGTATCAGTTTCTGTATCGCCTACACAATACAATATCAGATACAAACTGGTGCCGCCCGCTCGTCAATCCCGTGACGGTTGCCATCCGTCGGCCTCGAAGCGCTTGGCATCGGCGCCGCGTTCGCCGTCGAAGACGACGCGGTGTCCGTCGCGCACAACGACCCTGTCGACGTACACGCCGCGGCCCCGCTGTTGGGGGTCGGTGGTGTATTGCCAGCGCAGGGTCGCGGTGTCGGCGGGAAGGTCGGCGTTGGCGCGGATCCAGCGCCGGGCGGAGAAGCCGTGGAAGGAGCCGTCGGTGTTCCATTCGTATGCGCCCGACCGCAGCTGAAGGGGCACGCGGGAGAAGGTGCCGTCAGCGCCGCCGGCCAGCAGCTCGCCGACGTCGGTGTCCTCGGTGTCGTACCACAGGAGGAAGGACAGGCGGCCGTCCTTCGGCGGGGTCTCCAGCGGCAGGGACAGGGTGGCGACGGTGGCGTCGGGCGCGCCCGTGTACCAGGCGCTCGGCGTGTGCGCGTCGACGGCGACGGCGCGGGCCAGGTCGTGGGCGCCGGCGCGGCGATAGGCGCTGTCGGTGCCCCAGTTGCGGGTCGGGTGGACGCGGTTGGTCAGCAGGACGTACAGGGTCTCGTCGGACGGGTCGACGACGACGCAGGTGCCGGTGAAGCCGGTGTGCCCGGCCGACACCGGGGTGGACAGCGCGTCCATGTAGAAGCGCTGGTCGAGCTGCCAGCCGAGCCCGCGGCCGGCCTCCGGCGGCAGGTCGGCGTTGTAGTTGGTGAGCAGGGCGCGGACGGTGTCCTGGCGCAGCAGCCGCTCGCCGCCGTAGGTTCCTCCATTAAGGATTGTCTGGGCGAAGACGGCGACGTCGGCGGCGGTGGAGAAGATCCCGGCGTGCCCGGCCACTCCCCCGAACGACCAGGCGTTCTCGTCGTGCACCTCGCCGTGGACGACGCCGCCGCGCAGCTCGAGCTGGTACTCGGTGGCGGCGATGCGGTCCAGTTGCGACTTCGGCGGGTTGTAGCCGGTGTCGCGCAGGCCGAGCGGGTCGGTGATCCGGCGCTTCACCTCGGCGTCCAGTGTGGAACCCGTCACCTTCTCGATGAGGACGCCCATGGTGATGAGGTTGAGGTCGGAGTACTCGTAGGTGGTGCCGGGCGCGTGGTGGAGCTCGGAGGTGTAGATGGCGCGCATCCGGGCGGCGTTGTCGGGCTCGGTGTACAGCGGCAGCCAGGACTTCAGGCCGGAGACGTGGCGCAGCAGGAACTTCAGGGTGATGGGGGCCTTGGCCGGGTCGCTGGCGGCGAAGTCGGGCAGGTAGTCGGCGACCGGCGCGTCCAGGTCGATGTCGCCGTCCTCGTGCAGCTGGGTGGCGACCATCGAGGTGAACAGCTTGGACATCGACGCCAGGTCGAACCTGGTGTCGGTGCGCATCGCGATCTTCTGGTCCTCGGGGAGGTCGACGGCGGTGTCGGTGTCGGAGTCGTAGCTGGCGTAACGCAGGGCGTACCCGCCGGACTCGTGGGTCACGATGACGCCCCTGCGGGCGGCCAGCACCACGAAGCCGGGGTGGGAGGGCCGGGGGCGCCCCTCGCCGGGCTTCATGAACGCGGCCGTGTCGCCGACGATCTTGTCCACATGGGGCTTCAGCAGCCCGGCCTCGCGCGGGCTGCCCGGGCGCAGGCGGCGGCGGTGGAAACGCAGATCGTCGGGGGTGACGGTGGGCGGCCCGGCCTTGCCTTCCTCGGCCGCCGCGGCGGCGGGTGCGATCATGCCGCCCAGTATGGGTGCCGATCCGGCGATGACGATGCCGCCCAGGATGTCTCTGCGTTTCATGGCCTCACCTGTACAACAGATACTTGTCACGAACGTCGCGGAAGGCCGACAGCTCCTTCGACCAGCCGTCCATCACCTCATCGACGTCCTTGCCGGCCTCGATGTCCTTGCGGACCTGGTCGGAGCCGGTGAGCTTGTCGATCCACGGGGTGTCGCCGGGGTTGGCCTCGGTGCGCCAGCCGTACTTCGGGTACACCTTCCGCTGGGCGATGATCATGGCCAGCGCGGTGCGGATCGGGTCGAAGCGCCGATAGTCGGTGACGTGGACCTCTACTCCCCCACAGGTCTTCGACTCCCATTTGGAGAAGGTCGGCACGAAGTACGCCTCCCGGAAGCGAACCCCGGGAAGGTCCAGTTTGGTGAGCGCCTGCTCCCAGTGGTGGTCGATGTCGGGGGCGCCGACGGTCTGGAACGGCGTGGTGGTGCCGCGTCCCTCCGACAGCGCGGACGCCTCGAACAGGCACATGCCCGAGTAGACCCGGGCGGTGTCGGTCGTGGGCATGTTCGGCGACGGCGGAATCCACGGCAGCCCCGTGTCGGCGTAGGCCATCCGGCGGTTCCAGCCCGACATCCGCATCACCTTGAGGTCCACCGGTTTGCCGACCGAGTCGGGAATGAACTCGCCGTTGTACAGCCCGGCCAGCTCGCCCACGGTCAGGCCGTGGCGCTGCGAGATCGGCTTCAGGCCGACGAAGGAGGCGACCTCCTTGTGCAGGATCGGGCCGTACGCGTCGCGCGCGGTGCACGGATTGGGGCGGTCCAGCACCATGAACTCGATGCCGTTGTCGGCGGCGGCCTCCATCGCCAGGTACAGCGTCCAGATATAGGTGTAGAAGCGCGCGCCGACGTCCTGGATGTCGAACACGATGGTGTCGAGCTTCAGTTCCTTGAAGTAGTCCTTCATCTTGTCGGCGTCGTTGTACGCGTTGTACACCGGCAGCCCGGTCTTCGGGTCGATGAAGTAGTCCTCGCCCTGGCCCGCCTGGGAGGTGCCGCGGAAACCGTGCTCGGGTCCGAAGACCGCGATCAGGTTGACCGCCTTGGACGCGAACATCACGTCCACCTCGTGCCGGAGCTTCGCGGTGACGCCGGTCGGGTTCGAGATCACCCCGACCCGCTTTCCCTTGAGCTGCCGGTAATCCGCCGCGGCCAGGGCGTCGAAGCCGGTGCGGACCCGGCCGGATGCGTCCTCGGCGAAGGCGGGGGCCGAGGAGGTCAGCAGCGGGGCCGCGGCCACGGCGGCCGAGGCGGCGAAGACGGAGCGACGTCGCATGATGGCGTTCCTTTTAGGAGTAGCGAAGACCGGTGCCGTACTTGAACAGCGCCTTGTCGGGGTCGTCTGCGGTGGGAATGGTGACCGGCAGCTTCCCGGACGGGTTCACCGCGCCGGTGAGCACGCGGGCCGCCGAATCCAGGGCCACATTGGTGTAGGAGTACGTGGACACGTACGTGTCGACGTCCGGGAACTGGTTGATGTCGTACGGTTCCTTCACCGACACCACCGCCACCGGCGTGGAGGACTTGGCCAGCGCCTTGACAAGCGCGGCCTGGGCCGGGTGCGCGCCGACCGTCTGGGTCGCCACCACCACGGCGTCGGCGTCCTTCGCCTTCGACACGGCGCTGTCGATCGTGGACGACGACGGATCGGTTCCGGTGTTGTACGCCGTGGCCGTCCGGCCGTCGCCGGTGAGCTTCTTGGACAGCTCGGCGGTCATGCCGTCACCGGCACCGGCCACCAGGATCTTCTTCTTGGAGTCCGCCAACGGAAGCAGCTTGGCGTCGTTCTTGACCAATGTGGTGGTCTTGTCGGTGATCTTGCTCGCGGTCGCCTTGTGGCTCTTGGTGCCCACGATGGAGTCGACCTTGTCGACGTCCACATAGGGGTTCTTCACGACGCCGCGCATGTACTTGACCTTGAGGATGCGCCGCACCGACTGGTCGATGCGCTTTTCGGTCAGCTTGCCGTCCTTGACGGCGGCCAGCACGGAGTTGATGGCCAGCTTGAGGTCCGGCGGCATCAGGAGCATGTCGGCGCCGGCCTGCAGGGCCTTCACCGGGATCACCTTGTCGGAGTAGAGCTTGCGCACGCCCGCCATGGACAGGGAGTCGGTGACGATCAGGCCGTCGAAGCCGAGCTTCTCGCGCAGCAGCCCGGTGAGGATCGGCTTGGACAGCGTCGCCGGGTCCTTGGACTTGTCGAGCGCGGGGAACTGGATGTGCGCCGACATGATCGAGTCGATGCCGGCCTTGATCGCGGCCTTGAACGGCGGCGCGTCCAGCTTCTCCCACTGCTTCTTGGTGTGGTTGATGATCGGCAGGTCGGTGTGGCTGTCGGTGGCGGTGTCGCCGTGGCCCGGGAAGTGCTTGGCGGTCGACGTCACGCCGTTCTTTCCCTGGTAGCCCTTGACCTGGGCCGTCACCATGGACGCCGCCAGCGTCGGGTCGGCGCCGAACGAGCGCACCCCGATCACGGGGTTGGCGGGGTTGACGTTGACGTCGGCGTCGGGGGCGAAGTCCTGGTTGATGCCCACGGCGCGCAGCTCCGCGCCCGCGATGGCGCCCGCGGTCTCGGCGTCGTCGGGGCTGCGACCGGCGCCCAGCGGCATGGCGCCGGGCCACTCGGTGGCGGGCGGTCCCATCCGCACCACGGTGCCGGTCTCCTGGTCGGTGGACACCAGCAGCGGGATCTTGGACTTCTGCTTGGCGGCGGCCTTCTGGACGCCGTTGGACAACCCGGCGATCTTCTTGGGGTCGGTCAGGCCGTTCGACCATCCGAAGTAGATCACGCCGCCGAGGTGATACTTGTCGATGAGCTGGGAGGCGTTGTCCACGCCGTGCAGCTGCTGGTTCTTCTTGACGGCGGCGGGATCGGTGGTGTCGGCGGACTCGCCGTACGCGTAGTGGATGAAGAGCTGACCGACCTTGTCGGAGAGGCTGAGCTTCTTCAGGGTCGCGTTGGCCCAGGCGGTCGCGGCGTCCTCGCGGGTGGAGGAGGCGTCGGAGGAGTGATCGGCCGAGTCGGAGGGGGCGCAGGCGGCCAGTGATGCGCCGAGACTGACGGTCAACACGACGCCGAGCGTACGGCGGGACAGACGGAACATGTGGGGCCGCTCCTTCGGATTGACGGTGGGGGCCCGGGGGTCTGACGCCAACCTAATGCGGGTGGGATCGGAAAGCAACCGATCCCACCCGGTGAGTCATCAGGTGTTGTTCGCCAGCGCCAGCAGGCGGGCGGCGGAACCGTTGAAGTGGTCACGGTCGACGTTGCCGCTGATGCCGGACACGCGGCCGGTGGAGCTGAACTGCCAGGCGGTCCAGGTCGGGAAGCCCGCCGGGATGGACGGCGAGGAGACGCCCCAGTGGGCGACCCACATCGGGGACTTGGCGCCCATGCCGGTCCAGCCGCCGGTGCAGGAGGACCACCAGCTGCGGGTGGTGTAGATAACCACGTCGCGGCCGGTCTTGGACTTGTAGGTGTTGTAGAACGCCAGGATCCAGTTGCGCATCGACGACTGGGACAGACCGGCGCAGCCGGCCTCCAGGTCGACGGCGCCCGGCAGGGTCTTGCCGTCCTTGGACCATCCGCCGCCGTGGGAGGCGAAGTAGGTGGCCTGCGCCGAGCCGCTGGAGTTACCGGGGCGCGCGAAGTGGTAGGCGCCGCGGATCACGCCCGCGTTGTAGGCGTTGGTGTAGTTCGCGTTGAACCGCGAGTCGTGGTAGGTGGTGCCCTCGGTCGCCTTGATCCAGGCGAACGAAATGCCCGCGGACTTCACCGACGACCAGTTGATGGAACCCTGGTAGCTGGACACGTCGATGCCCTCGGGGTTCGCCTTTGTCGTCACGTCGGCGTTGGCTAGTGGCACCGCCACCGCCGTGATGCCGATCGCCATCGCGACGGTCGCGATGATGACCGGCAGGCGCCAGCGACGAGATTTCTTGGCCTTGGGGGTTTCTGGTTTCAAGTCCATGAAGGACTCCTTTGGGGCTCTTGAATCTACTGGGGTGTCTCGGACGCGGGCACGCCCGAGTTCGCTCATCCTCGCCCGATGGGTTGGGCGGGCACAAGACGTCTTCCCATGATTTATCTACTTTTGACCCATTGACGACAATGGGCCGGTCAAGGCACCTGGGCATAGTGCCTCGACCGGCCCACTACTCGATATGCATAAATGTATCTAAACCACAATCGACGGGCGTCGGTTCACCCGTGATGGTGCCTGGAACCGTCCAGTACCTTTTGGACGGCGTCGCGCAGCTCGGGCAGGCGATCGTGGATGTTGCCCGGGCACTGGGTGCTGTTGAAGTCCATGTGGCCGTAGATCTCGCTGGACGCCAGCTTGTACTGCTGACAGATGAACGCGCAGAAGTTGATCAGCGAGTTCCACTGCTCCTGGCTGGGCTGATCGCTGTCGAGGAAGGTGCCGTCGTTCTCGATGCCGATCGCCTGGTCGTTCTGGCCGACACAGTGGGCGCCCTCGATCTGGTACCCGCCGTCGAGCAGGGCGTCGAGGCTGCCGTGGCGTCCCTCGGTGATGAAGCCGCCCTGGCTGTTGGTGAAGTGCTGCCCGGTGTCCATCCAGCCGTTCTGGTCCATGTGGAGGTCCTGGATGTCACGCGAGTTCTGGAACGCGTAGTCCTTGGAGTGGTCGGTGGTGTTGGGGAACGCCGTGTGGTGAACGATGATCTTGTTCGTTCCGTTGTTGACCTTCACGGGCGTGCCGTTGGCGGGGCGGGCGCCCCAGTCGTCACAGCTGAAGATGTCCGGCTTAGGGACGTCGCGTTTGTGTTTTTTGGTGGCTGAGTCGGCGAAGGCGTTGGTGGCCACCAGCGGGACGGCCGACACCACGGCCAGACCGGTCAGCCCACCCAGAACGCCGCGGCGCGACAGCTTTATTTTTCGCATCGTCATCTTTCCGATGGGGTTCACTTTGGGGGAGCCTTGAGACTTTCACACCCGCGCCCGCGCGGCCAAGCCCCGGCAGCGGACAAAGTCGACGAATATGGACACGGTATGGATACCCGCCGTGACACGCGCGAGCGGTTGACCGGAACCGGCGCCCTCCGGGGTGCATAGTGGATTTATGTGCCGGCTGTTTGGACTGACCACGGGTGGGCCGCGCGTGGAGACGGCGTTTTGGCTGCTGGACGCGCCCGACAGCCTGGTCTCGCAGAGCAGGCGAATGCCCGACGGGGCGGGGCTCGGCTGGTTCTCGCTGGGCGACGAGCCGGTGCGCGACCGGGCGCCGGTCGCCGCCCACGACAGCGACGACTTCGACATCCTGGCACGCAACGTCGTGTCCCACACCTTCATCGCCCACGTCCGCTACTCCTCGGGCACCGCCCTGGACGTCCACAACACCCACCCCTTCGACATGAAGGACCGGCTGTTCGCGCACAACGGGGTGGTGCGCGAATCGAAGCGGCTGTCGGAGTGGCTCAGCGACATAGACAAGGCGCTCATCGAGGGCGTCACCGACTCGGAGCTGGTCTTCGCGTACATCACCGCCGAGATCGCCCGCCTCGGCGACACCACCGAGGGGCTGATCAGCGCGGTGGGGCGGATCGCCGCCGAGCTGCCGGTGTACTCGCTGAACCTGCTGTTGGCCGAGCCGCGCCGGATCTGGGCGCTGCGCTACCCGGCCACCCACGAGCTGTGGGTGCTGAACCCGGAGGTGGGCGGCTTCGCGGGCACCCGCGAGCTGACGCCGCGCCGCGAACCCGGCCGCCTCGAGATCGGCGGCGACGACCGGACGGTCCCGGCGTACGTCGTGGCCAGCGAGCGGATGGACGACGACCCCGACTGGCGGCTGCTGGCGCCCGGGGAGCTCCTGGTCATCGAGGGCCTGAAGGCCCGGTCGATGTTCCCCTTCCCCGAGCCCGCCCGGCCGTTGACGATCGAGGACCTGTCGGGCCACGAGCTGAAGTCGCAGGCGCCGATGACGCCCGGCAGATAGGCCCGCCCGCCGCGGTTGTGCGAAACTCCACTCCCCACAGGACAGTGTGGGCCGCCAGAATCGTGGCATGGACGTCTCTTCGGCCGAAGCCTTCCTCTCCGAGCACGGCGCGGACCGCCTGGCCCATCCCGGCGGCACCCTGGCACAGCACCTGCGGCGGGTCGCGGCGCTGCTCGGCGAGTGGGGCGCCGACCGCGACACCCGGCTGGCGGGCCTGTGCCACGCCGCGTACGGCACCGACGGCTTCGCCGAGCACCTGATCCCGCCGGGCGATCGAGGCGAGTTGCGCGCGGTGATCGGGGAGGCCGCGGAGCGGATCGTGTACCTGTACGGGGGCTGCCGCCGCGAGGAGATGTACCCCCGGCTCGGCGGCGCCGACCCCGTCGAGGTCGTCGACCGGTTCACCGGCCAGACCCTGCGGCCGACCGCCGCCGAGCTGGGCGCCTTCGCGATGATCACCGTCGCCAACGAATACGACGTGTTCACGCACAACGCCGACCTGGCGGGGCGGCACGGGCCGTGGCTCGGCGAGTTCACCGAGCGGATGGGCGCGTTGCTGCCCGTGGCGGCGCGGCGGGCGGTGTCCGAGCGTTTCGGTGTCCCGGTGGAGATCGCGCGCCTGGACCACCTGGTTCTCACGGTCGCCGACATCGACGCGACGGTGCGGTTCTATCGGGACGTCTTGGGCATGCGCCCCGTCGAATTCGGCCAGGGGCGCAGGGCGCTCCTGTTTGGACAAAGCAAGATCAACCTGCACCGTTCGGGCCACGAGATCAAGCCGAACGCCGCCCGGGCCACCGCGGGCAGCGCGGATCTGTGCCTCGTCACCACCACGCCGCTGGACAGGGTGCGCGCCCACATCGAGTCGCGGGGTGTGTCCATCGAGGAGGGGCCGGTGGAGCGCACCGGCGCCCTGGGGCCGATCACCAGCCTGTACCTGCGCGACCCGGACGGCAACCTGATCGAGGTCAGCGCGTACGCCTAGGACCTGCTGCGAAACTCACTTCCGTCGCGGGCGGCGCGCAGCAGGAAACGGGGTTCCCCGACAGGCCCTAACGGGGTCGGGGTCTCGCGCAGCCCCAGGTAGTCGTCGAGTCGGGCGGCGGCGCGCAGCAGGGCGCGGCCCCGGGCGGTCAGTCGGCGCCGCCAGTCCTCCAGCGCGGCGGCCAGGGCCCGGGTGCCGCCCGCGCCGCGGACCTGTTCGACGACGGTGGCGATGTGATCGAGGGGGTAGCCGCCGCGCCGCAGGAGGCGCGCCAGTTCCGCGTCGCGGACGTCGTCGGCGACGTAGACGCGGTAGTCGGTGACGGGATCCCTCGCGGGGGTGAGGATGCCGACGTCCTCCCAGTTGCGCAGGGTGGCGGGGGTGACGCCGAGGCGGTGGGCGAGTTCGCCGACGGTGAGGGTCTCGGGGCGGGAGGTGTCGGGCACCGACGTCAGGTGGTCGGCGGCCGAGCGGACGGATTCCAGTGTGGAGCGGTCGTGCAACAGTTGCCGGTGGCCGACGGCGACGATGCCCAGCGCGTCGTCCAGGCGTCCATCGTGGATGGCGATCATGATCTCGCCGCCGCCCGCGCGGCCGTGAGCCGCGACCAGCGCCAGGAAGGTCCGCAGCGCCGCGGCGTGGACGGCGGTGTAGACGCGATAGCCGCTTCGGGTGCGTTCGGCGGGCGGGATGAAGCCGTCGCGCTCGTAGTTGCGCACCGCCTGGGTCGAGAGGGCGTGTTCGCGCGCGAGATCGGCGGGTCTCAGGGTCTCCACGAGTTTGAGACTTTATCGCATGTCGACGTGGGTACGTCGCTGAAAGTCTCAACCGAGTTTTCAAAGATACGATGAAGACTCATGACAACCGAGATTCACGACCCCGTTCCCGCCTCCTGCCAGCTTCTCGCCGTGGGCGAGGCGACCCACCTGGAGTCGTCCTTCGCCCTCTCCCGCAACGACCTGTTCCCCCACCTGGCGTCGCTCGGCTTCCGGTCGATCGCGCTGGAGACCGATCGGATCGCCGCCCTCACCGTGGACGATTTCGTCCGGAAGGGACAAGGGGACCTGGGAACCGCCATGGCCCAGGGGTTCTCGCACAACTACCAATCATCGGTGGAGGGCTTCACGCTCGGGGCCTCCGACGTCAATCGGCGGCTGGTGGCCTGGATGCGCGAGCACAACGAGGGCCGCCCCGCCGCCGAGCGGCTCGCCTTCTACGGCTTCGACGCGCCGATGGAGCTGTTCAGCGCCCCCAGCCCGCGCCGCTACCTCGAACACGCCCGCGACTATCTGGGGCTCACTGACGATCTGGCCGCCCTGCTCGGCGACGACGCGACGTGGAGCCGCGGTGAGGCGCTCATGGACCCCGCCGCGTCGCCGGGCGCCACCGAGGGCGCGATGCGGGCCCGGGTCGCCGCCGACGACATGGTCACCGCGCTGTACGCGGGCGCCCCCGAGCTGATCGCGGCCACCTCCCGCGAGGCGTGGGTGCGGGCGCGGGCGTACCTGCGGGCGGGCATCGGCCTGCTGCGGTATCACGCGCTGGCCGCGCTGCCGCTGGAGCGCGAGCCGCGGTGGACGCGGATGTGCGCCGCCCGCGACGCGTTGATGGCCGAGAACCTGCTGGAGATTCGCGACCTCGAATCCCCGCGCGGCCCCACCCTGGTCTTCGCGCACAACACCCACCTGCAACGCGACCGCAGCCACATGACCATGGGCGACATGGAGATCGACTGGTACTCCGCGGGTTCGATCGTGTCGTCGCTTATGGACGACCGATACGTGCTGAGGCTGGGCGAGCCCGGCGGCGACGCGTAGGGGTCATCACCCACGCGGATATCGGGGCTTTGCCCCGTGGCGCGCCGATGCCGATCCCGTGAGACTCCAAGGGGCACATGGAATCCGCAAACCCCTGGAGACAAAATGGACATCTTGCGTCACGTGCGGGGCTGGCATCGCCCGCTCGTCGTTCACACCGCGGTCATGCTGGCGTTGGTGGTGGTGTGCGGCGTCGGCCTCCTGGTCGACGACCGCACGGTGATGGGAGAGTCGGTGTGGCTGAAGCCGATGAAGTTCGCCTTCGCCTTCGGTGTCTACAGTGTCACGTTGGCGTGGCTGCTGTCGAAGGTGGTCAGGCCGCTGCGATTCGGCTGGTGGGCGGGGACGATCTTCGCCCTGGTGGGGGCCGTGGAGG
Organism: Stackebrandtia sp.; assembly: GCF_035643755.1. Classification (NCBI taxonomy): domain Bacteria; kingdom Bacillati; phylum Actinomycetota; class Actinomycetes; order Glycomycetales; family Glycomycetaceae; genus Stackebrandtia; species Stackebrandtia sp. The sequence goes on from NZ_DASQPW010000223.1 coordinate 36,927, forward strand.
TCGCGGCCATCACCCTGGCGGGGGCGCGCGGCACGTTCAGCCACTTCAACACCTCACACGACGCGATCAACGAGGTGTCGCAGCCGCTGTTCTTCTACGGCGTCCTGGTGTTGTTCGCCGCCAACCTGGTCATCGCGATCATCGCGCTGTTCAGGAGGGTCGGCGACCCCGCGCTGTCCTGGGCGATCCGCTGTGGACTGGTCCTGTCCGCCGTGGGCATGACGCTGGGCTTCGCGCTCATCGACCATCGGCACCGCGTGGTGACCGACGCGTACGGGCATCGCGTCGAGCTGTTCGCGGGACACACCATCGGCGGCCCGGACGGGCACGGCATTCCTCTGGCGCACTGGAGCGCGGTGGGCGGCGATCTTCGGGTGCCGCATTTCTTTGGGCTGCATGGGATTCACGTCATGCTGGGCGTCGTGCTGCTGGTGACGCTGCTGGGTCGGCGCCGGGAATGGTTGCGCCACACGGGTACCCGCGTGTGGATCGTGGCGGTCGCCGCGGTCGGCTACGCGGGTTTCCTCTCGGTGATCACCTGGCAGGCCGTGCGCGGCCAGTCGCTGATCCATCCCGACGCCGCGACCTGGGCGGGTCTGGGCGCGGTCACGCTGGTCACGGCCGCGGGGTTGGCGGCGGTGATCGCGGTGTCCCGGCGCCGGGTGGCGGCCGAGGAGCCGCGTCCGTCTCTTGTGGGTGTTGACTTAGGCATCGCGGGTGGCTAGCCTCTGCCACAGGAAAGTTACTTATATATTCGAATAGAGGCAGCCCCCTATGCAATCGATGCGACGGAAAAGCGTGTGGCGAGCGGCAATCGCGCTCGCCGCCGCCGCCCTGGCGACGATTTCCTTCACCATGGTGGCGCAGGCCGACACTCACACCTCCGACCTGCCCAAGCACGCGCTCACCGGATACTGGCAAAACTTCGACAACGGCTCCACCGCGATCCGGCTGTCCGATGTCCCCGACACCTACGACATCGTGGCGGTCGCCTTCGCCGACGCCGACGGCTCCAAGCCGGGCGCGGTCAACTTCGCCGTCGACCCCGACCTGGCCAACAAGCTCGGCGGCTACACCGACGACGACTTCAAGAAGGACGTCGACGCCCTGCACGCCAAGGGAAAGCAGGTCGTGCTGTCCGTCGGCGGTGAGAAGGGCAGCGTCTCGGTCGGCGACCCCACGGCGGCGGCCAACTTCGCCGACAGCGTCCACGCCATGATGGACAAGTTCGGTTTCGACGGGGTCGACATCGATCTGGAGAACGGCATTGACGCCACCAATATGGAATCCGCGCTGCGCTCGCTGTCGGACCAGGCGGGCGGAAAGCTCACGATCACGATGGCGCCGCAGACCCTGGACATGCAGTCCACGTCCTCGGGGTACTTCAAGCTAGCCCTGGGCATCAAGGACATCCTCACCGTCGTCAACACCCAGTACTACAACTCGGGCTCCATGAACGGCTGCGACGGCAAGGTCTACTCACAAGGGACGGTCGACTTCCTCACCGGCCTGGCCTGCATCCAGCTGGAGGCGGGCCTGTCCCCGTCCCAGGTCGGCCTCGGCCTCCCCGCCACCCCATCGGCGGCGGGCGGCGGCCACGTCGACCCCGGCGTCGTCAACAACGCCCTCGACTGCCTGGCCACGGGCGCCAACTGCGGATCGTTCAAACCCTCCCAGACCTACCCCGACATCCGCGGCGCCATGACCTGGTCGATCAACTGGGACGGCACCAACGGCTACGGCTTCGCCAACACCGTGGCGCCCCACCTGAAACAGCTCCCCTGACCGACGGCGCCCGCGCCGACGCGCGTCACCTCCATGCGGTAGAAATCTCCCCCTACCGCGTCGAGAGGACCCGTCGTGAGCAAGCCCGTCCAGATCACCGTCACCGCCCCCAGCCTCGACATCGCCGAATCGCTGGCGCGGGGACTCGTGGAGGCCCGCCTGGCCGCCTGCGCGCAGGCCAGCGGGCCTCTCACGTCCGTCTACCGCTGGGAGGGCGCGGTGGCGACCGACCCCGAGTGGCGCCTCGACATCAAGACCAGCTCCGCACTGATCGACCGCGTCACCGCGCACGTCACCGCCCACCACCCCTACGACGTCCCCGAGGTCATCGCCACCGAGATCGTCGGCGGCAGCAGCGACTATCTGGAGTGGATCTTCGCCAGCGTGGGCGAGGTCAGAACTTCAGGACCTCACACAGGTTCCTGACGGTGGCGGGTGAGGGGTGTTGGTTCCTCACCTGCAACATCAGGTCGGCGACCACGACGTCAGCATCTATATCGGGGGCATCGAGACCGATGTGCTCCCTCAGCCAGGGTGCGACCTGGTTCCAGCGGTAGAACTTGGTGCCGTCCCGACCAGGGTTGATCGGTGGAGGAAACCCTCCAGGACCGCGGTCACCCGTGCTGTACCGACGAACCGCCTCGCGGCTGGTGTCTACCTTGTCCGCTATGTCCTGCAAGGTAAACAGGTCCTCGGACAGGACGTTCAACACCAGCATCCCCGTGGACTCGATGTCCCTTATCGCTGACGCGATCGCGGCCGACATGCTGTGGGCTTTGCGATCGAACTGGATGGTCGGGAGGTTGTATTCGCTTCCGACACCGCCGTCATCGCAACCAGCTTCGAAAAGAGCATCAAACTCTTCATCGTTGGGCTCGTGATCCAGCACGACGGTGAACATGTGGTTCTTCATGGTCTGTGACGGCATCACTCTTCCTCTCGTGACCTCCCATGGCGGTGTCATATTACACCCCCTGGTGCGGTTTCGCACCGGGGGGTGTCGTGGCAGCATCGGGGCCCATGATCGTCGTTGACTCGCTGAGGCCCGAAGACCGCGACGCCTGGGAGATCCTGGCGCGCGGCTACAAGGAGTTCTACAAGACGCCCACTTCGGACGAACAGTACGAGGCGACCTGGCGGCGGCTGTCGCGCGGCACCGATGTGCACGGGATCGGCGCGTACGCGGACGGGCGGTTGGTCGGCATCGCGCACTACCTGTATCACGTCACCGTGTGGGGCGCCGACACCTGCTACCTGCAGGACCTGTTCGTCGATCCGAACGCGCGGGGGCGGGGCGCGGCGCGGGCGCTGATCCATCGCGTCGGCGAGGTCGCGCGCGAGCGCGGCGTCGAGCGGATGTATTGGACGACCAAGGAGGACAACGCCACCGCCCGCGCGCTGTACGACAGGGTGGGGCGGTATCGGGGGTTCGTCCGCTACGAGTACGAGCGGCCCGCCGACTAGCGCGGCGGGGGGTCGTCGGTGACCCTCAGTCCGCAGCGTCCGTCCTCACAGGAGCGACGCAGGCGGCCGCGCGACAGGGTCTGGATCAGCCCGACCGTCCAGCACGTCGGGCAGCCCCGCAGCGCGAGCAGGCCGAGCGGCAGCAGCGCCAGGCTGTAGTAGCCGGCCAGGGGAATCAGGGCGACGGAGCCGATCAGGCCGCCGAGGCCGAGGGCGCCGCGCGCCAGGTGGCGGGTCAGGGTGGGGCTGGAGAAGTCGGGTGCGTCATTCGTGGCGGTCATGGCGGGCTCCCAGTGCGAGGGTGTCGGTGGCGCGCAGCGTTTCGCGCAGCGTGGCGCGGGCGCGGTGGAGGCGGGACTTCATGGCGGCGGTGGTGAGTCCGAGGCGGGTGGCCACGGATCGTCCACTGTGTCCTTGAAGGTCGCGCATGATGAGGACGCGGCGCTGGTCCGACGGCAGGGCCGCGATGGCCGCCGCCACGGCGTCGGCGTCGAGGCGGCGCAGGGCCTCGTCCTCGGCGGAGTCGACCGCGGAGTCCAGAAGCGCCGGGCGCCCGGGGAGCACGGCGCGGGCGCGGCGCAGGCATTCGTTGCGCACGATGCGAAACATCCACGACGCCAGGGCGCCCGTGGCGCGCAGCATCCCGATCCTGCGGTACAGGATGATCAGGGCCTCCTGCGCCGCGTCCTCGGCGTCCTCCGGGGTGGGGCACAGCGAGCGGGCGAAGCGCCGCACGTTGGGATGGGAGTCCGACACCAGCGCGGCGATCGAGTCGGCGTCGCCTCCCTGGGCGGCGACGATCACGCCCGCGCTCGGCCACACCGACTCAGTCACGGGCGTCTCGCTTGCGCTTCAGGACGTACAGGCAGGTGCACACCAGCACCAGTGCGACGGCGATGCCGATTCCTACGAGCATGACGACCTCCAAGGTTCCGTAGCGATGTCGAGCGGTACGGATATAAGAGGCGCCCGGGCGGCGAAAGGATTCGCGCGCCGCTCAGCCCGTCCAGCGCTCCATCAGATACCGGGCGATCGAGATGGACGGGGGCAGCACCAGCGGCCCCTCCTCCCCCGCCAGGGCGGACTTCAGGTGGTCGCGGGTGAACCAGCGGGCGGCGGCGATCTCGTCGGCCTGCAGGGTGAGGGGGTGGTCGGGGTCGGCGACGGCCTCGTAGCCCAGCATCAGAGAACGCGGGTAGGGCCAGGGCTGGCTGGCGATGTAGGACAGCTCGGCGATGGGGACGCCGACCTCCTCGCCGACCTCGCGGTGGCACGCGGCCTCGGCGGACTCGCCGGGTTCCACGAAGCCCGCGATGCAGGAGTAGCGGTTCTGTCCCCAGTTGACGCCGCGGGCCAGCAGGACCTGGTCGGCGCCGTCGGTGATGATCACCATGATGGCGGGGTCGGTGCGCGGCCAGGACGGGCGGTCGCCGTCGCGGCGTTCCCAGCCGGCCTCGGCGATCTGGGTGCGGTGGCCGTTGCGGGGGTCGTACTGGTGGTCAGCGTGCCAGTGGATGAGGGCGACCGCCTCGGTGAACACCCCGGCGTCGAAGTCGGACAGCCGGGGGCCGAGCTCCCGCAGGCCGCCGCCGCCCGAAACCGGTGCGGCCACGGCGAAGTACGGCTCGTCCTCGCCGCCGAGGTACAGCCGGTCGCCGTCGGGGGCGTGGGCCGCGTCGAGGTAGGCCAGGTGCGGGGGGTCGCCGTCCACGGGGGTGTTTCCGCTGGCGGGATCGACGACGATCACGTGCGCGCGCTGCCAGGCGGCCTCCAGCCAGGTCGGGTCCGATCGGTGGTGCGCGGCGCGATCCAGGACGGACCGCGACAGTTGGGGTCTCATTCCTCTCCGTCCACTGTGGTGAGTGCTTCCAGGGGTGCCTTGACGTGCGTGGAGTCGCCGAGGACCACGGTGATCGCCTTGGTGGGCGCGAAGATCTCCGCCGCCACCCGCTGAACGTCCTCTATGGAGACCGTGGCGAGCCGGTTGGCGTGGCCCAGCAGCCAGTCGGGGCGCAGGCCCCAGCCCGCGAACGACGAGGTGAGCGACGCCAGGCCGGACTGGGTGGCGGTGCCCAGACGCAGGGTGCCCAGGGCGTAGCGGCGGGCCTGGTCGAGTTCGTCCTGTGTGGGCGCCGTGGAGGCGATGCGCCCCAGGTCGTACCACATCTCCCACAGCGCGGGCGCGGTCACCTCGGTGGCGACGTCGGCGGAGATCACGACCGCGGTGCCCGCCAGTGCATGGTCCACGCCGGAGCGCGGGGAATAGCTGTAGCCCTTGTTCTCCCGGACGTTGGCCACCATGCGCGAGGAGAAGTACCCGCCGTAGATCAGGTTGGCCAGCTGCTGCGCGGCGTTGTCGGGGTGGGTGCGCGACACCCCGGTCAGCGCGATCCGCAGCGAGGACTGCACCGATTCGGGGCGGTCCACGAGGGTCACCGGCCCGGGGCGCAGCGGCGGCACCGGCTCCGGCTCGCGGGGCGGGGTGTGGCCGTTCCAGTCCGCCAGCGCCCGCTCCCCGAAGTCCAGGGCCCGCTCGGTCGGCAGGTCGCCGACGATCACCAGGGTGGCGCCCGAGGGGTGGATGCGCCCGCCGTGCAGCGTCAGCAGCTGCTCGGGGGTGACCGCGCCGACCTCCTCGGGGTCGGGGGTCTGGATCGAGTACGGGTGGGTGCCGTACATGCGGCGCAGCAGCGCCACCTGCACGAGGTGGCCTGGCTGCTGGCGCGCCACGTTGATGTGGTCGGCGAGCCGCTCGCGCTCCACGGTGACCTGGTCGGTCGGGTAGGCGGCGCCGTGCAGCACCTCCGACAGGGTGCCCAGCAGGCGGGGAAGGCCGTCCACCAGGGCGTTGCCCGACACCAGGAGGCGGTCGGGGTCGACGGAGGCGCCCAGGGCGCCGCCGACGGACTGCAGCTCCGCCGCGATGTCCACGATGGACTTTTCCGCGGTCCCGGACAGCAGGGTCTGGGCCAGCACCGAGGAGTCGGCCACCGGCGCGTCGACGAACGGGATGCGCAGCCGCACCTCCACCAGCGGAACGGACGAGCGCTGGATCGCCAGGATCGTCAGTCCGTTGTCGAGCTTTCGCTCGTCGCAGGCGGGAAGGGTGAATTCGGTGGACGGAGCCAGGTCGGGGACCCGGCGGGCGGTCTGGGTGGTCACTGAGCCCCTCCTGGAATGACTTCGACGACGGCGCGGCGCTGCGGTGTCAGCAGCGAAGCGGCGGTGATGATCTGGTCGGCGCTCACCTCGCCGAGCTGGCGCGGCAGTTGCCGCGCCACATCGGCGTCGCCGTGAAACACCGCCGCGGTGCCCATGCGCAGCACCCGGTTCATCACCGAGTCGTCCTCGCGCAACACGTGAGTGGCGATGCGGGCCTTGACCCGCTCCAGCTCGCCCGGCGCCAGGCCGCCCTCGGCGATGCGCCGCAGCTCCTCGTCCACCGTGTTCAGGACGGCGTCGCAGTCGCCGCCGGGCGGTAGGTGCGCCTGCAACAGCATGGCCGTGGGCTCGCGCACCGCGAAGGGCTCGCCCATGAAGCCGACGTACCCGCCCAGGCTCGTGGCGGTGCGGTCCTTTTGGATCAGCCGCTCCACGAGACGGGACGCGTCGCCGTCGGTGAGGATCTCGGCCAGCACCACATAGGGGAGGTACCCCGTGAGGTCGGCCACGGGATCGGGCACCCGCCACGCGGCGGCCACCGCGGGCAGCGGCGCGCGCGGGTCGGTGTAGGACGAGCGGCGCTCGGCGGTGAGGTCGGGCTCGGCGATGCTCGGGTGCGGCGGCGCGGGGCGCGCGGGCACGTCCGAGAAGTGCCGATCCACCAGGGCGGCGGCGGTCTGAAGGTCGAAGTCGCCCGCCACGGTCAGCACCGCGTTGCCCGCCGAGTAATAGGTGTCGAAGAAGGACTGGCAGTCGGCGACGGTGGCGGCCTCGAGGTCGGCGAAGGAGCCGTACCCGTCGTGCGCGTTGGGGAAGGTATCGAACATCACCGGCGGCAGCTTCAGCCACGGGAAACCGCCGTAGGGGCGGTTGAGGACGTTGACGCGGATCTCCTCCTTGACCACGTCCACCTGGTTGGCCAGGTTCTCCTCGGTGAGCGCGGGGCCGCGCATCCGATCGGCCTCGAGGAACAGCGCGCGCTCCAGGGCGTTGGACGGCAGCATCTCGAAGTAGTCGGTGTAGTCCAGGTGGGTGGAGCCGTTGAGGGTCCCGCCCGAGCCCTGGACGTAGCTCATGTGCTCCATCTTGGCGACGTTCGCCGAGCCCTGGAACATCAGGTGCTCGAAGAGGTGCGCGAAACCCGTGCGGCCCTGGGGTTCCAGGCGAATCCCCACGTCGTAGACGACGGCGACGGCCACCACCGGGACGCCGGTGTCGGGACTCAACACCACCCGCAGACCGTTGGGCAGCCGATACTGCTCTATGGGATACGTGGTCGCGCGGATATCCACCTGCTGGGGAGAAGTCACGGGTGGAACGATATCTCGTTGGACGTAATCGCATGGTGCGCGGTGAGTCACGTCGCCATCGGCGGGTGCGCCTCGGCGGCCCCCAGCATCATGAAACGGGTGCGGGCGTCCGACAGGTAGCGGTCGGCCAGGTGGTCGGAGCCCGAGTCGCGATGCACCAGACCCATGCCCTGCACGGCGCGGGCGCTCTCGTATGGACATTCGGCGCGCTCGGCGGACTCGGCGGCCAGGCGATGGTGGTCCAGCGCCTTGGCGGGGCGGCCCGCCAGGCGGTAGGTCACGCCCGCGTTGTTGAGCGCCTCGGCCCGATAGTTGTGCTTGGGCGAGCGCCGCATCTCGTGCAGCGCGCGCTGCTGTTCCTCCATCGCCTCGGAGTGTTCGCCGCGCAGGCTCTTGACCAGGCCGAGGCGGCTGCGCGACCAGCCCGCGGCGCTGTGGTCGCCGAGCGAGGAGAAGCCGTCCAGGGCCTCGTCCAGGTGGCGCTCGGCGACGTCGTATTCGGACTGTCGCATGTGCGGCAACGCGAGTTCACAGTGGGCGTCGGGGATGATGGCGTGGACGTCGTGCTCGTTGTAGATGGCCAGCGAACGCTCGATGAGCCAGATCGCCTGGGAGTACTCGCCGCGCAGCGTGTCGACGATTCCCAGGTGTTCCAGGGCGATGGCCTCGCCGACGGGGTCGCCGATCTCGCGGCTCATCGGCAGCGCCACGCTGGCGTACTCATAGGACTGTCGGAAGCGTCCCGCGATCATGTTGGAGCCCGCCAGGACATTGAGGACGGTAGCCTGGGCCCGCTTGTCGAGCAGCCCCTGCGAGATGGTCAGCGAATTCTGGAAACAGTCCTCGGCCTCGGCGTGTCGCGAGGAGTCGGAGTACGCGTAGCCCAGGTTGAGCCACAGCCGCCCCTCGACGCGGCGGTCCTCGGCCAGGCGGGCGGCGTCCACCGCCACGATGGAGATGTCGGTCCACTCGTCGAGGTGGCCGCGCACCGAGAAGTAGCGAAACAGCGCCGCGGCCAGGTAGGCGGCGGGCCGCTGGGCGCCGTGCTCGGGCGCGCACAACACCGCCTCGTACAGGCAGTCCTGGCGGGTCTCCAGCCAGCCGATCGCGGCGTCGCCGTCGTCGAAGCTCGGCAGCGGGGTGGAGGTGCCGACCTCGGTGGTGTCGGGATGGGTGCCGTACGCGGCCTCGGTGGCGCGCACGGTCGCCGCCAGGTACCACTCCAGCAGGCGGGAGAACGCCGCGTCGGGGTCCTCGGGCGGGTCGAGCGCGGCGGCCTGGGCGCGCACCAGGTCGTGGACGAGCCACCCGCCGCTGGGCGAGGGGTCGATGAGCCGCGCGGCGGTCAGCTGGTCCAGCGCCTCGACGGTCCGATCCAGCGGCAGGTCGGCCATGGCGGCCAGGCTCGGGGTCTCGGGATCGCAGGACGGGTGAAGTCCGATGAGCCACAACAGTTTTCGGGCCCGCCGCGGCAGGTGGTGGTGGGCCACGGCGAACAGCGTCTCCAGCACCGCCGCCCCCACCCTCGCGGACTGGCCGTCGGCGTCGGCAGCGGCCTTCGACCCGCGGCGGCGTGAACGGGCATCGGCACCCGACGACGCGTCAGATGCCCACCCCGCGCCGTCATCGACCGCCCGATCACGGCGAGACGCGTACGGACGAAGCCCGACCCGCTCCGCATCGACGGGCGACCCCGTCGGCTCAGCCCCGTCGGGAACCACTGGCGGGTCAGGGTTCCGCGCTGACGCGTCGGGGCCCCACCCCGCGCCGTCATCAGCCGCCCGATCGCGGCGAGACGCGTACGGGCGGAGCCCGACCCGCTCCGCGTCGACGGGCGACCCCGTCGGCTCAGCCCCGTCGGGAACCACTGGCGGGTCGGGGTTTCGCGTCGCCCCATCGGCGGGCGGTTGGCCGCGGCGGGACGGGTACGGGCGGGGCTTGACGCGCTTGACGGCGATCGGCTCGCCGCCGTCGGCGGGCGGGTCGAGGTCGTCGTCGGTCGCCGCATGGTCGCCGCGGCCGCGGTAGGCCCGGGGCCTGACCTGCTCCGCCGTCTCCGCGTCGCGGGCGGCGGGCGCCTCCACCGCCACGGGCCGATCTGCCCCGCCGCGGCGCGGGCGCGGGCTGACGTCGGCGGGTGGGCCGAGCGCGGCGGTGTCGATGCGGCGCAGGTGCTTGATCAGGTCGTGGTTGCGGCGCCGATGTCCCACGTACCCCGCGGCCAGCCGCAGCGCCAGCGGGCGCCCGCCGCAGGCCGCGACCACCTCGTCGGAGATCTCGGTGGCGGCGCGGTTGGTGCGGGGGTCGGCGGCCAGCAGGGCGCGGGAGTCGGCCAGCGACAGCGGGCCCAGCCGCAGCTCCTGCGCGTCGGGCATCAGGTCGTCCAGGCGACCGCGGCTGGTCACGACGGTCAGGCCCGTTTCCTTGGGCGGCAACAGGGGGCGCACCTGTGAGGAGTCGGCGGCGTTGTCGAGCACCACCAGTAGATGGCACTGGCTGGCCAGCGAGCGAAACAGCGCGGTGCGGTCCTCGAGCGGGGCGGGGATGTCGTCGGGCGAGACCCCGAGGGCGCGCAGCATCCGATCCAGGACGCGCGACGGCTCGCGGGGATGGGCCGAGTCGCCGCGCAGGTCGACGAAGAGTTGGCCCGCTTCGAAGCGCGCGGCGATGCCGCGCGCCCAGTGCAGGGCCAGCGCGGTCTTGCCCACCCCGTCGTCTCCCCACACCACGACGGCGCCCGTGTCACCCAGCGCGTCGAGCTCCGCCAGCTCCGCGTTTCGTCCGACGAAGCCACCAACGTCGTCGGGCAACTGCGCGGGAGCAGGCGTGTCCGCGGCCCACCTCGGCGAATCAGTCACGTGGTAATCCAACCACGCGAAAGACCGAAACCGGGAACGAACGCGACACTCCTTGCGCCCCAAGCCTTCGACGTGTCCGAATTCGAATCCGTGCTCAGCGGACGCCCGTCGGCGTGTCGCAGCGGCATTGCTCACAGTTCGTTGCCGCCGAGCGGGGCGGGCCGTTATGTTGGCCGACGTGAACGCCCATCCGCGCAACGACTGCCGCCGCGACGCCCAGCGCGTCGCGATGCTCGGCATGCGCGGGTGTCGGCGAATGTGTGCCAGCTGAGGGCCACCGACCTTCCATCCCCCGCCGCGCCCCGAAGCGGCAGTCTGTCCTACCCGCGTTGAACGGGATCAATCGTGATAACCCTGTCTGAAGTATCGAAAATATTCGATTCCACTGTGGCCGTCGACAACGTCACTCTGGACGTTCCCGACGGTCACATCCACGGCGTGCTGGGCCGCTCGGGCGCGGGCAAGTCCACGCTGCTGCGCACCGTGAACCTGTTGGAGCGCCCCGATTCGGGGTCGGTGTCGGTGGGCGGCCGCGACCTCGGCGCGCTCAGCGCCGCCGAGCTGCGCGCCGCGCGCACCCGCATCGGCATGGTGTTCCAGCACTTCCATCTGCTGCACAACCGCACGGTGGCGGCCAACGTGGCGCTGCCGCTGAGGCTGCACGGCGTGCCCGCCGCCGAGCGCGACGCCCGCGTCGCCGAGCTGCTCGAACTGGTGGGCCTGAGCGACCACGCCGCCAAGCACCCGTCCCAGCTGTCGGGCGGCCAGCGGCAGCGGGTGGCCATCGCCCGCGCCTTGGCGCCGCGCCCCGAGGTGCTGCTGTCCGACGAGGCCACCAGCGCGCTCGACTCCGACACCACGGGAGAGATCCTGGAGCTGTTGGTGCGCCTGCGCGACACGCTCGGGCTGACGATCCTGCTCATCACCCACGAGCTGGACGTCGTCACCCGCATCTGCGACTCCGCGTCCATCATGGAGGAGGGGCGCATCGTCGAGCAGGGCCCCGTCGACGCGCTCCTGGGCGACCCCGATTCGATCCTGGCCCAGCGCGCGCGGCGCGTCAGCCAGCAGGTGCTCGGGGTCGGGCGCGCATGACCGACAAGCTCGTCACCGCGTCGCTCGAAACCCTCCAGATGGTGGGGCTGTCCGCACTGTGGACGGTGGTGTTCGGCGGGCCGCTGGGCGTCCTGTTGTACGCCACCGCCAAGCGCGGCGTCTCCCCGAACGCGCCACTCAACCGCGTCCTCGGCGTCATCGTCAACATCGGACGCAGCGTCCCGTTCGTGATCCTGATGGTCGCGATCATCCCGTTCACGCGGGTGGTCGCGGGCACCACGATCGGCTCGACCGCCTCGGTGGTGCCGCTGGCGGTCGCGGCGATCCCGTTCTTCGCCCGCCTCGTGGAGTCGGCGCTCATCGAGGTCGACCCCGGTGTCATCGAGGCCGCACAGGCCATGGGCGCCAAGCGAACCGGGATCGTAGCGCGGGTGCTGATCCCCGAGTCGCTGCCCGGCCTGGTGCGCGCGCTGACCGTCACGATCGTGGCGATCACCGGGTACTCGGCCATGGCGGGCGCGATCGCGGGCGGCGGCCTGGGCGACCTGGCGATCCGCTACGGCTACCAGCGCTACGACGCGGCGTACATGGTCGCCACCGTCGTGCTGCTGCTCGTCATCGTCCAGATCTTCCAGTTCGCGGGAGACCTCGCCGCCCGCCGCCTCGACCACCGCTGAGGGCGCTTCGCGCCGCACACCGCCACCGCTATGTCCACTGTAATCACTCGCCGTAACACTCTCATCACATTGGAGCGACAATGAACCGCAAGGCCCTGCTCGCCACCACCGGCGCCGCCGCCGTGCTCGCCGCCACCACCCTGAGCGCCTGCGCCTCCGACGACGACACCCTGGTCGTCGGCGCCACGCCCGAGCCACACGCCAAGATCCTGGAGTACATCCAGGACAATCTGGCCGACGACGCCGGGCTGAAGCTGGAGGTGAAGGAGTTCACCGAATACACCCAGGTCAACCCCGCCACCGAGTCGGGCGACCTGGACGCCAACTACTTCCAGACCCCGCAGTACCTCAAGGACTTCAACGCCAAGAACCACGGCGACCTGGTCTCCGTGGCGTCCGTCCACGTCGAACCGATGGCCGTGTACTCCAAGAAGGTCGCCTCGCTCGACGACGTGCCCTCGGGAGCCCAGGTGAGCCTGCCCAACGACGCCGCCAACGAGGCCCGCGCGCTGGAACTGTTGGACGCCAACGGAATCATCGCGCTGTCGAAGAACGCCGGCGACCTGCCCACGGAGGACGACATCACCTCCAACCCGAGGCACCTGAAGTTCAACCCCGCCGACGCGGCCAACCTCCCGCGGACCCTCGACGACAGCGAGCTGGCCATCATCAACGGCAACTACGCCGTGGAGGCGGGGCTGAAGCCGTCCAAGGCGCTGGCCATCGAGAAGGCCAGGCACAACCCGTACTCCAACGACCTGGTGGTGCCGAAGAAGCACGCCAAGGACGCGCAGGTCAAGAAGCTGGAGAGGCTGCTGACGTCCGACAAGGTGCGCGCGTACATCAAGTCCCACTTCAAGGACGGATCGGTGCTGCCCGTCTTCTGACCGACCCTCGGCCGCGTCGCACCTCCGTGGTTTGATGGCCGACGTGACTGCGCCTGGCTATCGGTTCGTGGCACGTCCGGGGTATGAGGAGCCGGGCGGGCGCGGCTTCGTGCCCGACGCCGCGCAGGCGCGGGTGATCGGGCATCGCCGCGGGCCGCTGCTGGTGCACGGCGGCCCCGGGACCGGCAAGACCACCGTCCTCATCGAGTCGATCGCGGCGCGGGTGGCCGAGGGCGCGGCACCGTCCGATGTGCTGGTGCTGGCCTTCGGCCGCCGCGGCGCGGCGACCCTGCGACGGCGGATCACGGCGCGGCTGGAGATCACCGGCGCCGAGGTGCCGGTGTTCAGCTTCCCCGCGTACGCGTTCGCGGTCCTGCGCGCGGCCGCCGCGCGCCGCGGCGAGCCGCCGCCGCAGCTGTTGAAGGGCCCCGAGCAGGACGTCATCATCCGCGAGCTGTTGGGCGCCGACACCGTGGCGTGGCCCGAGACCGTGCGTCCCGCCCTGGGCACCCACGCGTTCGCCGCGCAGCTGCGGGACCTGCTGCTGCGCGCCACCGAGCGCGGGATCTCGGCGCCGCGCCTGGCGGCGCTGGGCCGCATGCACGACCGTCCCGAGTGGATCTCGGCGGCCGACTTCATGGCGAAGTACGTGGACGTGCTGGCACTGCGGTCGCTGACGGGCGGCGCCACCTACGACTCCGCCGAGATCGTGCGGGCGGCCGCCAGCGAGCTGAGGGACGACCCCGAACTGATCGACCGTCCGACATATGTCTATGTGGACGAGCTGCAGGACACCGATCCCGCCCACATCGAGCTGCTGTCGCTGGTGGCGGGCCACGGCGCCAACCTGGTGGCCCTCGGCGACGCCGACTCGGCGACCTTCGGCTTCCGCGGCGGCGACGCGACGGTGATGCGGGAGTTCGCCGACCGCTTCGCCACCGCCACCGGCGACACCGCGCCCGTCGTCGACCTGGACGTGTGTCACCGCAGCGCCCGCGAGCCCCTGGAGGTGGCCGCGCGGGTGGCCAAGCGGCTGCGCGGCACCGACCGCCACCGCCGCCGCGGCGCGCGACCCGAGGTGGGCGCGGGCGCCGTGGAGGCGACCATCCTGCGCTCGGTCACCCAGCAGGCGGCGTACATCGCCCGGCAGCTGCGGGCGGCGCACGTGCGCGACGAGGTCCCGTGGTCGCGCATGGCGGTGATCGTGAAGTCGGCGGGCGAGCAGCTGCCCGTCATCGAGCGCGCCCTGCGGCACTCGGGCGTACCGGTACACATCGACGCGGTCGACCAGCCGCTGTCGACGCAACCGGTGGTACGCAATCTCCTCGCCATCATCCAATGCGGCCTGAACCCGAAGCTGCTCGACGAGGAGACGGCGGTGACGCTGCTCCAGTCGGCCTACGGCGGCGCCGACGCGCTCACCGAACGCAAGCTGCGCCAGGAACTGCGGGCCCAGGCGGTGGCCGCCGACGTGTTCCGCCCCGCCGGCGAGCTCCTGGTGGAGGCGCTGCGCGACCCCGCCGAGTTGACGGCCCTGCCCGAGGCGCCCTGGGCCGATCCCCCGCGCCGCATCGCCGAGCTGATGGAGTGCGCCCGCGACGCCAAGGGCACCGTCGAGGACGTGGTGTGGGCGGTGTGGGAGAGGTCGGGGCTGTCGGGGCACCTGGCGCGGCGCGCGGTGTCGCGCGACTCGCGGGCGGCGGGCGCCGACACCGACCTCGACGCCATGATGACGCTGTTCGAGTGGGCCGCCGACTTCACCGACCGGCTGCCCGGCTCGGGCGCCGACGCCTTCGCCGCCCACGTCCTGGAGCAGGTGCTGCCCGCCGACACCCGCGCCGCCCACGCCCGCCGCGGCGAGGTGGTCCGACTGCTGACCGCGCACTCGGCGAAGGGGCGCCAGTGGGACCTGGTCGTGGTGGCGGGCGTCCAGGAGGGACGCTGGCCCAACCTGCGGCCGCGCGGTTCCCTGATGGGCTCCGAGGACCTGGTGGAGGCGGTGCGCAACGGAGTGGCGTCCGATCTGGACACCATGAGCGTGCTGCTGGACGAGGAGCGGCGGCTGTTCTACGTGGCGCTGACCCGCGCGGCCGACCGCCTGATCGTCACCGCCGTGGCCGACGCCGAGGACAACCAGCCCAGCCGCTTCATCGAGGATCTCGACATCCCCCTGGCTCGACCGGGCAAATTGGACAGACCCTTGACGCTTCCCTGGCTGGTGGCCGATCTGCGCCGCGTCGCCTGCGGCCCCAGCGGGCGCCGCAAGGACGCCGCGATCGCCCAGCTGTCGCGGCTGGCCGCCGCGGGGGTGCCCGGCGCCGACCCCGCCGAGTGGTGGGGGCTGCGTCCACTGTCCGACGACCGCCCGCTGGCGCTGCCCGGCGAGCGCGTCCGCGTCACGCCGTCCACGGTGGAGCTGGCCGAGCAGTGCGGCCTGCGCTGGATGCTGGAACGCCACGGCGGCACCGAACCCTCGGGCATCTCCCAGGAGATCGGCAACCTGGTGCACGCCGCCGCCGAGGAGGCCGCCTACCAGCCCGACCCGCGCGAGGCCATGCGGCGCTTCATATCCGAGCACCTCACCCGGTTGCCCTCGGAGGCGCCGTGGAAGGCCCGCCAGGATTCCGAGCGCGTCGGCTCCATGGTCAACAAGCTCGCCGACTGGCTGGAGTCCAACACCCGCGAGCTGCTGGCGGCCGAGCAGCGCTTCAGCGTCACCCTCCCCGACGGGCCCCGGGCGGTCACCACCGACCTGGTCGGCGCGGTCGACCGCCTGGAGCGGGACCTCAACGGCGGGCTGCACATCGTGGACATCAAGACGGGAAAGAACGCGGTGTCGGCCGCCGACGCCCAGGAGCATCCCCAGCTGGCCTCCTACCAGGTCGCGGTGGAATCGGGCGCCTTCGCCGAGCACGGCACCACGCCGGCGGGCGCGTCCCTGGTCTACCCGGGCACCACCTCCAAGTCCGCGCCGGTCCGCGAACAACCCGCCCTGCCCGACGCCGACGACCCCGGCTGGGCCCGCAGGCAGGTGCTGACGGTGGCCGAGACCATGGCCTCGTCCACATTCGACGCCGTACACACCAAGAAGTGCGACACCTGCGCGGTGAAGCAGTGCTGCCCGATCAGCAGCCAGGGAAGGTCGGTGACGCGATGACGGCGCGCTTCGGCTTTCGCCACCGCCCCTTGGTTTCGCCGCGGCCGAGGGAGTCCCGGCCGCTGGAACCCGACCGCCCGAGCGCCAGACGGAGGAGCCAACGGTTGGCTTCCCCGCGGCCGGGGCGGTCGCGGCCGCCCGGAACCGACCACCCGAGCGCCAGCTGGAGGAGCCAACGGTGAGGTTTTCGGCGAAGCACCTGTCGGCGTTGCTGGGGGACCCGCACCCGCCGACCGCGCAGCAGGCCGCCGCGATCGAGGCGCCGCTGGCGCCGGGGCTGGTCGTGGCCGGGGCGGGCTCGGGCAAGACCGCGACCATGGCCGCGCGCGTGGTGTGGTTGATCGCCAACGGTTTCGTGATGCCGAGCGAGGTGCTCGGGCTGACCTTCACCCGCAAGGCGGCCGCCGAGCTGGCCTCGCGGATCCGCACCCAGCTGGCGCGGCTGTCGGGTGTGGACGACATCGAGCCGCCCGTCGGGGAGCCCACGGTGTCGACGTACCACGCGTACGCGTCCAACATCGTCGGCGAGCACGGGCCGCGGGCGGGACTGGAGCCCGGGGGCAAGGTGCTGTCGGCGGCAGGGGCCTGGCAGCTGGCGTACGCGGCGGTGCGCGGCTACGACGGGGAGATGAACGCCGTCAGCCTCACCGTGGAGTCGGTGGTGCGGCGGGTGTTGTCGCTGTCGGACGAGATGTCCGAGCATCTGCGCGACGGCGACGACGTCCGCGAGTTCACCCAGCAGCTCGGCGAGGAGATCCGGCAGCGGGTGGGGCGCGGCACCCAGAAGACCGAGCGCATCCTCACCGACCTGGCGGGCCGCCTCCAGCTGCTGCCCCTGGTGGACGAGTATCGGCGCCGCAAGCGCCTCGACGGCGCGGTCGACTTCGCCGACCAGCTGGCGGGCGCCGCGGCGGTGGCGTCCGCCGCGCCCGAGGTGGGGCGCATCGAGCGCGAGCGCTACAAGGTGGTGCTGCTGGACGAGTACCAGGACACCTCGCACGCGCAGATCGAGCTGCTCAAGGCGCTGTACGGCGGCGGGCACCCCGTCACCGCCGTGGGCGACCCCTGCCAGTCGATCTACGCGTGGCGCGGCGCCAGCACGGGAACCCTGGCGCGCTTCGGCACCGAGTTCCTCTCGTCCGAGGGCGCCGACGCCCGCCACGACGAGCTGACCGTGTCGTGGCGCAACCGCCCCGAGATCCTGTCGGTAGCCAACGCCATCTCCGAACCCTTGCGCGCCAGCGGTTTGCGAGTGCCCGAACTGGAGTCGGGCTTCGACGAGCCCGGCAAGGTGGTGGCCTGCCTGACCGAGACCGCCGACGACCAGGCGGCCTGGGTCGCCGACCGCGTCGAGGCGCTGTGGACCGACGCGGGCTGGTCGCGCGACGCCGTCACCTACGAGCCCGACCGCACCCCGCCGTCCACCGCCGTGCTGGTGCGGCGCCGCTCGCAGATCACCCGCCTCGAGGAGGCCCTGCGCGCCAAGGGGCTTCCCGTCGAGGTGATCGGCATGGGCGGACTGCTGGAGACCCCCGAGGTGCGCGAGCTGCACGCCACCCTCACCGTCCTGGCCCGCCCGTCGTCGGGCCCCGCGCTGCTGCGGCTGCTGACGGGGCCGCGCTGGCGGATCGGCCCGCGCGACCTCGCCGCCCTGCACGCCCGCGCCCGCCAGCTGGCCCCCGAGCGGCGCGGCTTCGAGCCGTCGGCCGAGGGCCTGTCGGAGGCCACCCTCGCCGAGGCGCTGGACGACCTCGGGCCCGCCGAGCGCTACAGCCCCGAGGGCCACGACCGCTTCGACGCGCTGCGCCAGGAGCTGGCGATCCTGCGCACCCGCATCGACCAGCCCGTCAGCGACCTGGTGGCCGAGGTGTGCCGGGTCTCGGGGCTCGAGGTGGAGGTGCTGGTCCACAAGGGTGACAGCGAGATGCTGGACGCCTTCGCCGACGAGGCGGCCCGCTACACCGCCACGGCGGCGCTGCCCGGCCTCGACGGCTTCCTGTCCTATCTGGATGCCGCCGCGGAGCGGGAGCGCGGCCTCGACATCGCCGGGGCCACCGAGCAGCACGGCGCCGTCCAGATCCTCACCATCCACGCCTCCAAGGGGCTGGAGTGGGACGTGGTCGCCGTGCCGGGGCTGTGCAAGGGGGTGCTGCCCGGCAAGACCCGGGGCGGCACCTGGCTCAGCGACACCGGCAAGCTCCCCTATCCGCTGCGCGGCGACGCCGACCAGCTGCCCGGCCTCGACATCCGCGGGGTCACCAAGGCGGCCGAGCTGAGCGCCGCCGAGGGCGAGTTCAAAAAGGACGTCCAGCGGCACCACGAGATCGAGGAGCGCCGGCTGGCCTATGTGGCTCTCACCCGCGCCCGCCATCAACTGCTGATCGCGGGCTACTGGTGGGACGAGGCCGAGCAGCCGCGTGGGCCCTCGGTGTTCCTCGAGGAGGCCACCGCCGCCGGGGCCTATGTGGATGGATGGTGCGACGAGCCCGGCGAGTCCAACCCGTTGTTGGAGACCGACCTGACCGCCCGCTGGCCCGACGCCGATCCCCTGGGCCCCAACCAGATGACGGTCGCCGCGGCCGCCGGCGCGGTGCGGGCCAGCGACGGCGCGCTCGCCGACTTCGACGAGGCGAAACGCTGGGCCGAGGAGGCCGAGCTGCTGCTGGCCGAGCGCGCCGAGCGCGAGCGCCCCGACATCACGGTGCCCGTGCCGAACCAGCTGTCGGTGTCGCAGCTGGTGGCCTGGCACGCCGACGCCCAGGAGTTCGCCCGCGGCCTGCGCCGACCCGTCCCGCAGGCCCCCGCGCCGCACACCCGCCGCGGCACGGCGTTCCACGCCTGGGTGGAAAACCGGCTCGGCGGCGCCACCCTGTTCGACCTGGACGAGCTGCCCGGATCGGCCGACACCCCCGAAACCGACGAGCGCCTCGCCGAGCTCCAGGAGGCGTTCGCCGCCTCCGCGTGGGCTCAGCGGGCCCCCGTGGCGATCGAGGTCCCCTTCGTCACCGTCCTCAATGGCGTGGTGATCCGCGGCCGGATGGACGCGGTCTTCGGCACCGACGACGGCTTCGAGGTGGTGGACTGGAAGACCGGCCGCCCCCCGCGCGGCGCGGCGGCGCGCTCGGCGGCGGTGCAGCTGGCGGCCTACCGCCAGGCGTGGGCGGCGATGCGCGGCATCGACCCG
>NZ_DASQPW010000224.1:0-61427 GCF_035643755.1 Stackebrandtia sp.
GGCTGCCGTGCAGCTCGGGGTGGCGGGCCAGCATCCACCGCAGCGACGAGATCTTGGTGTCGTAGCGGGTCTCGAAGTGGGACTCCCCCCACAGGATGTTCACGTACGGCGTGTCCACATGGGTGATCGGGCCGCGCCTTGCCGCGCGCAGCAACAGATCCCAGTCCTCGTTCTGGCTGCCGGGGGCGTCCTCGGCGACCATGCCGAGCCCGCCCAGCATCGCCGAGCGCCGCAGCAGGAACGTCGACGAGTGCAGCATCATCATGCGCGAGCGCAGCAGGTCCGCCTGCTTCACCAGCGACGTGCCCGCCTGGCGCGGGGTGGAGGCGCCGCGGTACACCACGTTGATGGCGCACGTCGCCATCTCGGTGCGCGGCTCCATGGCCGAGACCTGCGCGGTGAGCTTGCCGGGCAGCCAAGCGTCGTCGTCGTCGCAAAACGCCACCAGATCGGTGTCCAGAGCGGAGATCCCCGTGTTGCGGGCCCCCGACAGCCCCGGGGTGCGGCTGTTCTTCATGACCCGCACGGGACGGTCGCCGTCCTGCTCAAGGGACTCGTCGGGCTTGGCGCGGTCGAAGACCACGACGGCGCCGAGCCGTCCCGGATACCGTTGCGCCAGAACCGAGGCCAGGGCGCGGCGCATCAGCTCCGGTCGGGCGTGGGTGGGGATGACGACCCCAATGGACGGCCAATCACTCATCGGAGGCTCCCGCCGTGACGCTCTCGGTTGCGGTCTCGTCGGCGTCGCTGGGACGCCGTGGTTGCACGGTCACCGTGCCCGTGGGCTGCGGCGCGGGCTCGGTGTAGCCGTAGCGGCTCAGCAGCGGCCGGGTCAAAGTGGACACCAGCGTCTTGCGGGTGGGCGACAGCCCGACCGTCCACGCGTCGTCGTAGCGCAGCGGCACCCGCCCCACGGTGAACCGCATCGGGTTGCCCGCCGCCGAATGGCTCGGGCCCAGATCGGCGTAGTCGCCGCCGATGTAGCGCAGCTGGTGCTCGGTGACGGGGATCTCGGCCCACTCCGCCAGCCGCCGCACCACGCCGCGCGGGTCGGCCATCAGCTTCTCGTACCGCACCCGCCGCACGGGAACCCCGCGCCGCCGCAGCAGGCCGAACGCGGCGTTCTGCGCGTTCCACAGCATGGCCGCGCGCGTGGGGGAGTAGCGGGTCATCTCGTCGCCGCGCGGCGATTCGGGCCGCGACACCTCCTTGGCCCACGAATAGGCCACCCCGCGCGAATCCCGCACCACGTGCAGCACCCGCAGGTCGATGCCCTCGCACCAGCGCAGGCAGTACGCCAGAGAGGCATGTTTCGATGAATCGATGATGACCCTGGCGCGCGAGTCCGACCGCGCCGCGTCGTAGATCTTGCGATAGTGCGACACGTACTCCGACACCAGCTCCAGCTGCGGCCCCTTCAGCCGCCGCGAGGCCAGCGTCGGAATGTGCCGGGTGCGGTCCACGGTGTTCTTCAACGCCACCACCCGATCCACGTCGACCGAGTGCCAACCCCCGAACGCGGCCTCGCCCACCCGCTGCCAGAACTCGCATGCCGAAAACGCCGACCCGCACGCGCAGGCCTCGTCGTCCCTGACGTCCCGCTCCCACACGTGCGCCACCTCGCCCAGGGGCAGAGTGTCGGGGAGTTGCCCCAGCAGTCTCTCCAACAGCGTGGTGCCGCTGCGCCCCAAACCTCCGATGAACAACACCTTGGTCGGTTGGTTGTCGTCGGTCTTCGCGTCCATTTCGCCCCCGATGGTCCGATACAAGGGATTAACCGCACGAGGTACCCCAAAGGACACGCCCTGGGCCGAAAAAACCCGCCGCGACTTCGTGACCTGCGAAGGCTCAGGCTCGTTTACTCTGTGTGAGCACGCCTGAGACCCGCCCGCGCTACGTCCACCTCGGTGAGATCCGCTTCGACGCCCTGCAGGCCGACGAGGTGGTGGAGCGCGTCCGCGAATCCGCCGTCCTCGGCCGCGGCGGCCGCATCGTGACGCCCAACGTGGACATCGTCCGCCAGATCCGCCGCGACCCCGACGCCCACCAGCACCTGCGCGCCGCCGACCTGGTGGTCGCCGACGGCGCCCCCCTGGTGTGGGCCTCCCGCCTGTCGGGCGATCCGCTGCCCGAGCGCGTCGCCGGCAGCGACCTGGTGTGGAGCCTGAGCCGCACCGCCGCCGAGCACGGCCTGCGGCTCTTCCTGCTCGGCGGTTCCCCACTGGCCGTGGAGAACACCGCCTCGGTGGCCGCCGATCGCCTGCGCGAGGCGTACCCCACCCTCACGGTGGCGGGAACCTGCTGCCCACCCATCGGCTTCGACACCAACCCCGACCTGCTGGAGGAGCTCAGCTCCCGCCTGAACGCCTGCCGCCCCGACATCGTCTTCGTCGGGCTCGGCTTCCCCAAACAGGAACAGGTGATCTCCTACCTCGCCGACCGCCACCCCACCGCCTGGTACCTGGGCTGCGGCGCGGGCATCGACTTCGTGGCGGGCCTGCGCAGGCGCGCACCGCACTGGATGCGGCGGACGGGCCTGGAATGGCTGCACCGCTTGGCATCCGAGCCGCGCCGCCTGTTCGTCAGGTACGTGGTGCACGACGTCCCCGCCGCCTGTGGACTGCTGTGGCGCAGCGCGGCGCGGCGCTGGAAGCGGGGGTTGTGATCCGCTGGCCGCCACCACGTGGTGGCGCATGGGTAAGAGCCGGTCAGGCGGACTCCGCGGTGCGGATGAGGTCCTGCGCGGTGGGCGTGGCGTCGACGCCGTGCGACTCCAGCCACCACAGGGTGCCGAGCTGCCGTGTCACACGGTGTGCCGTGTGCGTGCGCTCCACGTAGGAGCGAAACGCGCTGTCAGCGCCGTAACCGTCCAGCACCACGGGCAGCCGATCGCGGTTCCATTCGGTCAACACCGCCAGATCGACGACGGGGTCGCCCACGCCCGCGTTGGCCAGGTCGATGACCGCGCCGACGTGGCCGTGACGCAGCAGCCAATGGTAGGTCGCGTTGTCCCCGTGGATCACCGTTCGCCGTGGCTCGTCGGGCAGGCCGGACTCCACAATGTCTATCAGGATCGGGCGCACCCGATCGGGCAGCATCCGCCGCGATATCTCGTTGTCGATCTCACGTGCCACGTCGTGGCGCATGGTGGGCCAAAACGGCTCGAAGCCGTCGGCGGGAACCTTGTCGTGAATCTCCCGCACCGCCGCGGCCACCGCCCGCCAGTGCGCGTCGGGCGAAGTGCCGGACAGCTCCTCGCCGACCTCCAGCGTCATGACGGTGATGTCGTCGAAGCAGTCCAGGAGCTGGGGCACGGGGATGCCATGTGCGGCGAAGGCGCGCATCGCGTGACGCTCGTTCGCGGTCTGGGGCGCGTTGAGGTCCGCCTTCACCACGATCGGGGTGTCGTCCCCGCGTTCCCGCCGCGCGGAGAACACCAGTCGATCGAAGTGGTCGTCGAACACCCGATCCACCAGAATCGGGCAGCCCCAACGCTTCTCCAGGCTCGCGCTCACGTCATCGAGTGTCCACACGGGCTCCATTGTGCCCCACATGGGCCCCGTTATCGCGACGTGATCCCCGCGACCCGTCCGTCGGGGCCGAAAGCTGACAGGATGAGGTCATGAACATGAAATCGTTGTGGTTCATCGTTCCTGGCGTGTTGCTTGCCGGGTTCGGGACCGTATTCACGTTGCAGGGCCTCGGCTACGTCACGGGCAGCCCGATGACGAGCGTGACGCTGTGGGCGATCGTGGGCCCGATCATCGCGCTGATCGGCCTGGCGTTGATCGTCGTCGGCGGGCGGCGCCTGAGGGCCAAGTAGCCCGCGGCCTCAGTCCACGATCCCGATCACCATCTTGCCGACGGTGCGCCGCGTCGCGATCGCCTCGTGGGCCGCGACGAAGTCCTCCAGCCCGAACACCCGCGACACGTGCGCCTTGAGCCGCCCCTCGCCGACCAGCCGCGACAACGCCCGCATGCCACCCAGATCGGGCTCCACCAGCATGAACGGGACGCGAATGCCCCGCGCCGCCGCCTCGGGGCGCGCGACGCCCGCGTTGCCGATGTACAGCTCGACCAGGACCCCGCCGTCGCGGATCACCGACACCGAGCGGGCCGCGATGTCGCCGGGCATCGCGTTGAGCGCCACGTCGACGTCGGCGACCACCGTGGTGAAGTCGACACTGGAGTAGTCGATCACCTCGTCGGCGCCGAGGCCGCGGACGAACGCGTGATTCACCGCCCGCGTCGTCCCGATGACATACGCCCCAAGGGATTTGGCGATCTGAACGGCCAGGTGACCGATACCGCCCGCCGCCGCGTGGATCAGCACCGACTGCCCCGCCTCCACCCGCGCGATGTCCACCAGCGCCTGCCACGCCGTCAACCCCGTCAACGGCAGCGCCGCCGCCTCCACATGCGACAGCCCCGCGGGCTTCAGGTCGAGGTGCCGCGACGGCGCGACCAGGTACTCCGCGTGCGCGCCCGCCTCGTGCGGGAAGCACGGCATCCCGTACACCTCGTCCCCGACTGACAGCCGAGCCACGCCCGTCCCGACGGCCTCCACCACGCCCGACACGTCCCAGCCCACGGTGAACGGCGGCTGCCCAATGTAGAGCCCGCTGCGGCGGGCGGCGGCGTCCACGGGGTTCACCCCCGCCGCGTGCACCCGCACCAGCACCTCCCCGTACCCGGGTTCGGGCCGCGCGGTCTCCACCAGCCGCAACACCTCTGGCCCACCGAACTCCGATTGGGTAACGGCACGCATCCTCGCCGACATGGCGACCCTCCTTCTCGCGGGCAACGCCGTAGAGTGTCCCCTCCACACCCCACGGCGCCCAGCCGCCAGCGCGCCAACATCCACACGATTCGGGCCAGGTGCCTACAGCTCGACCCGATCCAGGCGGTCGGGATAGGCGGCGCGCAGCTTGTCGAGCTTGACGCGGTTGGCCCGAATGACGGCGCGGAAGGCGTCGGCCAGCTCCCGGGTGAAACGGTCCTCGTCCACCTGATCGGGGACCACCTCGTGAACCCGCGCCCTCCAGCGCATCATTCCTTTGGCGCCCAACCTGATCCACCCGTTCGGCGATTCGGCGTCGGCGGTGATGTTCTGCCGCAGCTCGCCGAACTTGATGCGATCGGGATCGGTCGTGGGGACGAACCTGGCGCCGTTGCCCTCCATCGATTCGCGGTAGACGCGCGAGTGGGCTCGGTCGTAACCCGTCCACATCAACGTGCCCAAGCCTTCGATCTGGCGGCCAAGGGAATCGGCGTGGTAGTTGTCGTACGCGTTGTCGCGGAACGAGAAGTCCATCTCGAGTCCATGGTGGATGCGCACCATGATGTTCTTATCGGGGGAGACCACCCGAATCACCAGGTCGGCCACGGTGTCTACGTAGTCGGTCATGTCAACCTCGCTAGTGGTAAGGCTTGTCGAAGTTGTCGAGGTAGTTCTTGTCGACCGTGGTGGTCCCGTTGGCGTCGGTGTGGGTCGGGGACTTTCCGTCGAAGGTCACGGCGGGCCCCGTGATCAGCTTCCACGCGGCGGCCCCGGTCACCTGGGCGACGTTGTGGTGGATGACCGACTTGACGTCCTTCTCCTTGGTCGTGATGGTGGAGCCGAGCGTGGAGATGAAGCTCAGCGCGGAGGTGTAGATCGAGTACGCGCCGGAGTCGTCGACCGCGACGTCGGGGTTGTCGCCCGAGGGCTTGAAGAATTTTTCGAGCTTGGTGCCCTCGGCGGCGCCCGTGGCGGCCTCGCCGATCGCCGCGATCCCCTTCAGCGGAATCGATTCGATGCCGAGACCATCGGCGATACCGCTGACCGCGGTGAGGATCGTGATGGTGGCGGCCAGATTCTCGCCGAAGTGCGGGCACCAGTCGTCCTGGGCGTTGGCCGCGTTGATCGCGGAGTCCAGGAACTTGTTGGCGTCCTTTCGTGCCGTCTCGTGGATCGCCTTGTGCGCGCCCGCCGCCAGCTTCAACGTGTTGACGAACCAGCGCTGGGCCAGCAAGGTCTCGGTGTTGCGTCCCTTGCTGGTGTCGAGCGCGTACGCGTTGGCGAAGTTGTACCGGAAGCTGTGAGCGGCCTTGCCGTTCCACCCAGGCAGCCCGCCGCCCGCCTGGCCGCCGATGATGGTGTTGATGACGTCGTTCATCGAGTCGCTGACGGTGGGGCTGGCGCTGCCGTCGGAGTGCCAGTCGTTTTCGTCGAAGCCGCTGCCGCCCAGGCTTTGAATGATCGTGTCGTAGGTCTGGATCACGGGATCGAACTTGTCGGGTTCGGGATCGAGCACCTTGACGAAGCGTTGTTTCAGGGTGCCGCCCGAGTTACCCATGGAGGCGAGGTAATCCTCTTGGTCCTTGATAACGGACTCCCTGCCGTCCTCCTTGGCCTCGAACTTGTACAGCAACTTCATGAGTTTATCCACTTTGGATGAAAGCTCGTGCGATATGGCCATGACCGCTCCCTCACACCCACTTGCCGTTTTTTAGGGACGGCAGGTGATCGAGATGGTCGTCCTTTTTCAGGGCCGTCGCCGCCGCCTGATCATGCTCGGCGTAGGAGTAAGCGATCAGCAGCAGCAGGTTCCCCGCGTCGGTCATGTGTTGGGAGGACGCGTCAAACAGACGCTTGAGCGTCGAGTTCGCCGACGACCAGAACGCGACGTGCCCCGACTCGGAGCTGACCGCGCCGAGTTCGGTTTGGGCCGTCGACCCGTCCGCCGCGAGCTTGCCGTAAGTCTTGGCCGCTTCGGGAAGCAGGTTCTTGCCGGCGTTGTGGAGTTGCATGAGGTCGGCTACCAGTGGATCGGGCATGGGCTCTCCGTGAGTCGATCGAGTTTCCCCAAGACTCGCCGCCGCTGGTTGGCAACCGGTTTGCTATCGGTTGGCTCGGAGTCGGTCTCGGTCAACAAACCCGACACCGCCGTGCGAAAGGGGCATCACGCGGCGGAATCCAACCGCAACACACCCGCCGAGAACAACCGCGCCACCTCGTCCACGGTGTTGTCCGCGTCCAGCCGACTCGAATCCAGCACGTGCGACTCGTAGCAGTCCAGGTCCGCGAACTCCGCGTACATCGACCGTAGAGGCTCGGGATCGGTCAACGCCTCGGGTCCGCGCGCCGTGGCCCGCGCCAGCGTCGTGGGCTCGTCGGGCCGCAACACCACGTAATGCAGCGGAACCCCGGCGGCATGGGCGCCGTCGACAAAGCGATCGATGAACCACGGCCCCACCACGCCGTCCACGACGACCTCATACCCGCCCCTCGCATACCCCAACGCCGCCCCCACGAGCACGTCCACCACGATCTCGTTCTGGCGATGCGACTGCGGCAGGTACGGCGGGATCACCCCGCGGCGGATGTTGGCCCAGAAATCGTCGGTGTGCAGGTGAACGCTCAGCGACAGGCGATCGGCATACATGCGCGCCACCGTCGACTTCCCCGCCCCAGGCGGGCCGGAAACGACCAATACGGGGGCGGGCTGCGTCATGACGTCCTTCGGGAATACTCGGTGGGCCTTGTCGTGAGGCAATAATGCCTCAAGCCCCGAGATTGTGAAGGACGCGCCGATCACGCCGGGCGAACGCCCACGGCGTCCTTGATCTGAGCCCCCGCGGCCACATCGGAGGAGCGGGCACAGTGCCCGCAACAGAAGAAGCTGCCCGACGCCTCGACCCCGTGCCCCACGACCTTGCACCCGCAGTGCTCGCACACGGGAGCCAACTTCTGGATCGCGCACTCGAACGAGTCGAACGTGTGGGTCTCGCCGCCGATGGTGCGCACCTCAAAGGACAACCAGTAGTCGTTGCCGCAGGTGTCACAGATCGCCATGGTCCTACCTCCGATTCGGGTCCCACGCATCATGACGGGCGCGGGCGGCGATGGCGTCCGAATCGGGAAAATCGGATTTGCGGTGTTGCTATTCGTAGCATACGCTTCACTCACCGCGATCGAGTGTCACAAGTAAGCCAAATTGGTATACTTGTGACAGTCGATGGGGGTATGGAACATGGCGAAGTACTGGAGAAAGCTCCTCGACACGGCACTGGATCAGCATGGGTACGTCACTTCGCGCGACGCGCGACAGCTTGACATACCGGTGGCAGAGCTCGGGAGGCTGGCTCGCCGCGATCAACTCGTCAAGGTCGGCCACGGGATTTATCGCTTTGAGGAACTCGTAGGGGATTCCTTGAGCGACTACATGCTCGCGACCCTGTGGCCCGATGGCCGCGGAGTGCTCAGTCACGACACCATGCTCGACTTGTACCAGTTGTGCGACGTGAATCCCGACAAGATCCACATAACTGTCCCTAATGGATATCGTGCGCGTGCCACGGGAGGTGAGATGTTCACCGTGCATCACGCCAATCTGAGCGACATGCAGCTCGGGTGGTTTGAGGGGATACGCGCGGTAACTCCACGAACTGCGATTTATCAATGTGTTGCGGGTGGTACCCCCAACTATTTGCTGAGGCAGGCGATTGAGTCTGCCCGAAACCTTGGCCACATTACGGCCGCTGACAAGGCCGAGCTTGAAGCTCGGCTCGAGGGGGATTCTCATGAACGACCGCTTGTTGAGTGACCTTCGACCGCGGGGAAAAGAACCACGATCGAAGCGCCATTTGGATGTCTGGATAGTCCAGGCCGCGGAGCGGAACAACATCGCGCAAGGAAGGTTGGCGTGGCTAGTCGCGTCGAGCGTCCTGATTGCCGTGTTGCAGCGGGCGCGCCATGACGATGGCGCACCCAAACTGTTGTTGAAGGGTGGGACCTATCTGGAGCTGTGCCTTGGCTTTCGCTCGCGGTCCACCGCGGATGTCGACATGCTGTTTCGTGGCGAGTTCGAGCGCTTCGCCGACGAACTCGACGCGGCCATCGCGGAACCGTGGGGCGTCATCTCGTTGGCACGCACCGAGATTCGAGAGATCGCGGGCGTTCCGCGACGCGTCAAGCCCCGCCGTTTCGACTTGAAGCTTCAGGTGGCGGGTGCCACGTGGCGCAGCATTCAGGTTGAGGTGTCCGCCGACGAGGCGGGCGCGGGGGACAAGGCGAGGATGATCGTTGCCCCAGTCCTGGACCATTTCGGACTTCCCTCGCCCGTGGAGTTCGCGGGGATCGCGATGGACTACCAAGTCGCCCAGAAGATCCACGCCTGTACCGCCCCGCACGACCCGCCCCTGCACGTCAACGAGCGGGTGCGCGACATTGTGGATCTTCTGCTGATTCGCGACGCCTTCTACCGCGATGCCGATGACCTTGGCGATCTACGCGAGGCGTGCCGCAGACTGTTCGCCTCGCGCGCCGCCGAAGCCGAGGCGCTGCGACGCTTGGCCCGACCCTGGCCGCCCGAGTTTCGGATCCCCTCTCCCTGGAGGAAGGGCTGGGACGATCTGGCCGCTTCCGTTTCGCTTGACCTCGGGATCGAGGAGGCCGTGGGCCAGGTGCGAGCCTGGGTCGCCGATGTCGCCGCGAGTTTACCAATGTGGTGTAGTCGTGACAGGCTACTGTGGACGCGCCAGGCCGTGGCGGTAGGCGTAGGTGACCGCCTGGGTGCGGCTGCGCAGGCCCGCCTTGGTGTAGGCGTTGTTGATGTGGGTCTTGACCGTGGCCTCGCTGACGAAGAGCTTCGCGGCTATGTCCGCATTGGACATTCCCGAGGCGATGAGGCGCAACACCTCCGCCTCGCGGGCGGTGAGGCCGTCGGGGAGCCTGCGCGGCGGGGACGGGTCGGCGCCGACGGGGGAGCGCGGCGCGGCGGGCGCGGGCTCGGGCGGGGGAGCGGTGACGCTTTCCAGCAACCGCCGCTGCACCGACGGGTCGAGCTGGGCCTCCCCCTCCATCACCGTGGCGATCGCCGCCGCGATCTCCTCGGCGCCAGCGCTCTTGGTGAGGAAGCCGCGGGCCCCCGCGCGCAGCGCGCCGAACACGGACTTGTCGTCGGCGTAGGTCGTCAGGACGATGACCTGGGTGTCGGGGAAGTCGGCGCGGACGCGGCGGGTGGCGTTGACGCCGTCCATGCGCGGCATCCGCAGATCCATCAGCACCACGTCGGGGCGGTGCTCGGCCACCATGGCGATCGCGGCCTCGCCGTCGCCCGCCGAACCCACCACCTCGATGTCGGGCATCAGACCCAGCAACAGGACCATGCCGTCGCGCACCACCGCCTGGTCGTCGACCACCAGCACCCGGACACTCACGTCGGAATCCTCACATGCACCCGAAAACCATCCTCCACGGCACCCGCCTCCAGGCTGCCGCCCAGCAGCTCGGCCCGCTCTCGCATCCCCATCAGCCCGTAGCCGCCGCCCGGGGCGGCGGGCGCGTCGGAGGCGGGGTTGGAGATGTCCAGTTCCACCGCGTCGGGCATGAAGCCGACGTGCAGCTTCGCGCCCACGCCCGCGGCGTGCCTGCGGACATTGGTGAGCGCCTCCTGGGCGGTGCGGATCAGGGTCAGGGTGATCTCGGGCGACAGAAAGCGCTCGTTGCCGAAGGCGTCCAGGGCGCAGGGCTGCTCGGTGTCGGCGGCGAACTCCTCGACCAGCTCCTTCAGCGCCACCAGCAGCGGCGGCTGGTCCTCCCGCAGGGCCGACACCGCGCGCCGCGCCTCCTCCAGGCCCCGCTTGGCCATCTCGCGGGCCAGATCGACGCGCTGCTCGGCCTCTTCGGCCCTCTCGTTGCGCAGCAACAGCTTCGCCGACTCCAGGTGGACGATCTGGGCCGACAGCGAGTGGGCCAGGACGTCGTGGATCTCGCGGGCGATGCGGGTGCGTTCGGCCAGCACCGCCTCGTGGGTGGCGGCGGTGCGGGCGAGCTTGCGCTGCCGCCCCGCGTACCCGGCCAGGAACACCCCGCACACCGCCAGGCACAGGCCCGCCCCCCGATTCAGGTCGCCCTCGACGCGACCCGACACCACCAGGCTGAGCAGCGCCACGAACCCCACGGGCAGCGACTGCTGGATCGGGTGTCGGATGGCGATCATCGCGACCGACCACAGCACCGCCCCCAGCGCGGGCCCGGCCGGCGAGTACCCGTCCAGCATCACCCCCAGGATGATGGTGACGATCGCGACCGCGAGCCGCAGCCGCGCCTTGTCCTTCGGTCTCGAATCGGGGTACAGGAAGCCGCCCACGTTGATCGCGGCCATGGCGACGGTCAACGCCGCCACCACCAGATGAGCGCCGTGCCAACCGAACCGCGGCGGCGAGAGGTACTGGGCCACCACGAAAACGGCGACCGCCCCCAGGCGAAGCGCCTTGGGGGCGGAGGTGCGCCAGGAGATCACGCAACCACGCTATAGGGCGACGCGGGCTCGCGCGAGGCCAAGGCGGAACGACGGGCGACCACCAGGCCCTGGACGCCGATGGTGAGGCCCACGAAGATCAACACCGACTGGCTGGAGGTGTGCACGTGCCACACGAACTCGCCCGTCAGCAGCATCACGATCCGCGTGGCCATCGACACCAGCCACATCACCGCGGTGCGCCAGGTGCCGCGGCTCCACGCCACGCCCTTGTCGTCGGTCCACAGCTTCACGCTGGCGGCGCGCGCCATACCCAGGGCCGCGGCCATCACCAGTTCGATGACCAACAGGACGATGCTGAGCCCCAGGTGGTGAGGGTCGACGAGGCCGCCGCTGGTGATGCCGAGCAGGATCATGAAGCCCGCGATGTAGTACATGGTGGGGTTGTTGACGCGGCGCGGCTGCAACTGGCGGTAGATGATGAGGCCGACGACGATGAGTCCGATGAGTCCGTACTGGATTTCTGTCATGCCAACGACATTAGGAAGCGGACGACGAATCCGTATCGGCGTCAAGATGGAGAAGCGTCAATCTCCACCCTGAGGTGGAGGACGCTGTTCGTCGGCGATTCCCGTCGTGTTGTACTCCAGGTCGCGGTCCATCCGGACGTAGAAGATCGATTGGGCGGCCACGCCGAGCACGCCGCTGACCAGCAGCACCACCCCGGCGATCCAGGACATGTGCCAAAAGGACGCCACCACGCCGATGATCGCCGCACCCACCGCGACGCCCTTGGCGACGGTGACGTACGTCGGCACACCCATGTACTCGTGCGCCGCCGCCAGGCGGTTGATCGTCATGAGGAAGCCCAGCAGCGGCAGGGCGAGCGCGAACGCGACGATGGCGACCGTCGAGGCGAGGTCGCGGTGAGCTGGGGCTGCGCCAGCACCACGCTGATGCCGATGAGCCCGGCGTAGATCAGGTTGTCCTGTTCCAGCCAGCCGTGCTTCTGACGGGAGTCCATCTTGTCGAAGAAGTCGCGTTTCTCGCCGTCGCTCACGACTCCGCCGGGAGGAACTCCTCCAGCGCGGCGGCGACCGTGTCGGGGGATTGCAGGGACATCATGTGCGGGGCACCCGCGAGTTCCTTGTAGACGGACCCGGGGATGCGCTCGGCGATGGCGCGCATCAGTTCGGGCGGGCAGGAGACGTCGTTTTCGCCCGCCGCCACCAGGACGGGGACGGCGAGGTCGGCGAGCCTGTCGCGCACGTCGAGGGTCTGGAAGGCCCGCCAGGCACCAGCGAAGTCGGTCGGCAGGGCGCGGCGGAGGTGTTCGCGGGCGTAGCGGACGGGGAATTCGTTGAGCGCCAGCGCGTCGGTCGTGAACCAGCGGGGGAGGGTGGTGGCGACGCGGGTGTCGGTGGTCTCGGTCTCGGCCGCCGCCGCGCGGGCGGCGAAGGCGTCGAAGACGGTGTCGGTGGTGCCCAACAGGGCCAGCGAGGCGAGGCGGTCGCGGTGGCCGACGGCCAGCGCCTGGGCGATGCCGCCCCCGTAGGACAGCCCGACGACGTGCGCGGTGTCGATGTCAAGGGCGTCAAGGATTCGCGTCGCGTCATCGGCGAGTTCGTCCATGGTGGATACCTTGGTGTCGGACGCGGCGCCGTGGCCGCGCACGTCGTAGGCGTACACCCGCCGCCCGCGCGACAGCGGCTCCATCACCGCGTCCCACATCCGCCAGTCCAGGCCGATGGCGTGGATCAACAGCACGGGAGGGCCCGACTCCCCGCGCGAGGCCACCTGCGTGTCGTGGGTGGGCAGGCGGACGGCGCGTCGCCCGGCGGGGGCGGGGAGGTCGGCGGCCGTGATGGCCTCGTCGATGACCCGCAGCGCGTTGAGGCCTCGGGGGAAGCCCGCGTAGCCCGTGACGTGTTCGGCGAGGGCGCGCAGCTCGTCGGGGGAGACGCCATTGCGCAGCGCCGCGTGGACGTGGGTGGCCAGCTGGGGTTCGGCGCCGCCGATGGCCGCCAGCATCGCCACGGTGGCCAGCTCGCGCCACTGGCGGCTCAGCTCGGCGCGGGTCATCTGGCCCGCGAAGCCCGTCTCGATCAGGGTCTGGAACATCTCGGGCGACTGCCGCCGGATCGCGGCCAGGGCCGTGGCGGGGTCGCCGCCCACCAGCTCGCGAAACTCGTGGCTGCCGCGCGCGTAACGATCCATTGAGAACTCCTGAGACTCGGTGTCGACCCTGGCGACGATAGCCCGCGATCAGCGCAGCCCGCGCCGCTCCAGCCGAGTCGGCAGTGTGATGATGTGCGGAGCCGAGCGGTCACCACCGATGCGGTCGAACAGCAGCTCGACCGCCCGCCGGGCCAGCTCGCGGGCGTCGTACGCCACCACCTTGAACTCGCGCGGCATCAGGTTCGACAGCTCGAAGTCGTCGAAGCCGCTGAGTGCCGCGTCGTTTCCCATCCGCCACAACTGATGCACGGCGCCGACCGTGATGCGGTTGTTGACCGCGAAAAACGCCGTGGGCGGGCGCGGCGACTCCAGCAGCTCGGCGACCGCCGCCGCGGCGGTCGCGGGGTCGCGGACGCCGCCGCGCACGCTGAGGCCATCGCCCAGCCCGGCCTCGACGGCCGCCTGGCGGGCGCCGCGCAGCCGCTCGCGCATCGTGTAGACGTCGGTGCGATCCAGCAGCACCGCGGTGTCGCGATGGCCGCGCGCGATCAGGTCCGACACCGCGCGGTGGGCGCCGCCGTAGTTGTCCAGCAGGACCGTGTCGGCCTCCACGCCGCCCGCCGGGCGGTCCAGGAACACCACGGGCAGGCCCAGCTCCACCTCCTCGCGCAGGAACGCGTGGTCGCGGCTGGCGGGCACCACCACCAGGCCGTCCACCCGCCGCGAACACAGATCCCGCAGCAGGCGCTGCTCGTCGTTCGGGTTCTCCTCGGGGCTGGCGGTGATCAGCAGGGTGTCGCGGGCGGCGGCGTAGTCGGCGATCACCGCGGTGATCGAGGCATAGAAGGGGTTGGCTATCTCCTCAATGGTCAGCCCGATGGTGGCGGTGCTGCGGCCCGAGCGCAGCGAGCTGGCCAGCCGATTGTGCCGGTACCCCAGCTCCTTCACGGCATCGCGCACGCGCGTCGCCAGCTCGGGGGCCACGGAGGGTTCCTGGTTGACTACGCGCGAAACGGTTTTCAGGCTCACCCCGGCGCGCCCGGCGACATCGTTCATCGTGGGACGTTTGGGGCGCTGGGCCGTCACGGGCTGACACTCCTGTCTAGACGGTGGGGGCAAGTGTAATGCCCGGTGGCAAGCCGGTCGGGGTAGCTCGCCACCGGGCGTGGGGATGGGAAAGGCTAGCCGTACACCTCGAACTCGTAGATCCGCGCCGCCGCGTCGCCGTTGTTGCTCGGCCCGGAGATGTCGAGGCGGACGTAACGCGCCGAGGTGGCGTCGATCTTGTGATAGGTGCGGCTGGCGTTGTTGCCCGCCACCTTGACCGCCTGCGACCAGTTCTGGCCGTCGGTGCTGGTCGAGATCGTGAAGTCGCCGGTGTTCCAGCCGGTGGTCTCGCCGCCGAGACCGGCGTGCTTCACCACGAAGGACGTCACGTCGTGCTCGGCGCCCAGATCCAGCTGCAACCACTTGTCGGACTCCTTGGAGCACCACTTCGAGTTGTCCGCCAGGCTCCCGTCGATCGCCTTGTCGGCGCTCTCGGCGTCGGCGCAGGGCGCCGAGCCGGTGGCCTTGGCGTCGCGGGCCAGGTTGTCGCCCAGCTCCGGCGCGGCCGGGGGCTGGTCGGCGCCGTCGGTGAAGGACGGCGGCACCTTGTCGGGGTTGGTGCCCCAGTCGCCGGCCTCGCCGCCCATCGTGTAGTCCAATGTGCCACCGTCGGCGATGTCGCGGTAGGTCAACCAGGACTGATCGGTGCTGGTTCCGTTGACGGACAAGGACTGCACGTACGGGCTGTCGTCGCCCACGCCGGAGCCGTTGATGGTGAGCTTGCCGCCGGGGCGATCGATCGCGATCGAGGCGAACGACGGGCCGTGCAGCGCCAGCGTGTCGGCGCCCGGCGTCGGGGGGTACATCCCGAGCGCCGCCCACACGTACCACGCCGAGGTGGCGCCCAGATCGTCGTTGCCGGGCAGGCCGCCGGGACCGGTGGTGAAGGACTCGGACATGATCCGGTCCACCGCCTTCATGGTCCCCTGTGGATGCGCTGCGAAGTGGTACGCCCACGGCACGCCGTGCTCGGGCTCGTTTCCAATGTAGAAGTACGGGTGCGACAGGCCGCCGTTCAGCTCCGAGAAGTGGTGATCCAGTCGCTGGACCGCGGTCTGGCGCCCGCCCATCAGGTCGATGAGTCCCTGGTAGTCGTACGGGATCATCCACGTGTACTGCGAGGCGTTGCCCTCGGTGTAACCGTCCGGATTGGCCGGATCCAGCGGCCACGGCCAGGAACCGTCGGCGTTGTGCGGGTGCACGTAACCGGAGGTGGAGTTGAAGACGTTCTGCCACCACTGGGCCCGCTCCATGTGCGTGTTGTAGGAGTCGTTGTCGCCCAGCGATTTGGCGAAGGTCGCCACCGCGAAATCGGAGGCGTTGTACTCCAAGGAGTCCGATGGGTCCTCGGCGATGTACTTGTTCTTCTCGTACTCGTCCTGGCGGCCCCGGATCGGGTCGCCCTGTGTGGTGCCGCCGTCGGAGGCCTTCTCCATCAGCTTCAACGCCGCGTCGGTGTCGAAGTCCTTGGCGCCGAACGCATACGCCTCCGACACGATGATCGGTCCCGGGTCGCCGTTCATGACGAAGTGCTCGTTGTAGTTGTGCGACCACTTGGGAAGCAGGCCGCCCTGCTGACCGTCCAGCACCATCGACTTCATGATGTCGCTGGCGGTGTCGTGGTCCAGCAGCGCGATCAGCGCCGACCAGGATCGGTAGATGTCCCAACCGGAGTAGTTCTGGTACACCGGGCGGTCCGAGCCGTGGTCCTGGCCGTCGAAGCCGTGATACCTGCCGTCGACGTCGCTGGCGACGTTCGGGTTCTGCATCACGTGGTACAGCGCGGTGTAGAACTTCTGCCTGTCGTCGTCGCTGCCGCCGGTCACCGCCACCTTGCCGAGCCGGTCGTTCCAGGCGGCGTCGGCGCCCGAGCGCACCGCGTCGAAGTCGAAGCCGCTCTGCTCCTTGTCCAGGTTGGCCTTCGCGCCGTCGGTGCTGACAAAGGACAGGCCGATCTTGGCCTGCACCTTCTGATCGCCGGAGGTATCGAAGCTGACGTATCCGCCGGACTGCTTGCCGCTGGTGGACGCCGAACCGGCGTTGACGCTCCCGCCGCTCCAGGTGCCGAAGTCGCTGGGCGCGCGGTCGAACTCGATGACGTAGTGGATCGCGTAGTTCTTCGACGAGCCGCAGAAACCGCCGCCCGAGAAGGTGCCGGTCACGGTCTTGCCGTCGATGGACAGCTTGCCGTCGCGCTCGCCCGTGGCGGACTTGCTGCCGTTGATCAGCAGCCGCGCGGGTTGGCCCGACGGGTAGGTCAGGCGCATCGCGCCGGTGCGGGTGGTGGCCGACAGCTCCACGTCGGTGCCGCCGTAGGTGTCCAATTTGGTGTGGTAGTAACCGGGCTTGGCGCTCTCGTTGTCCTTTGAGTACTTGGACTTGTAGTCGGTCCAATTAGTGCCGGGGGAGGACTTGATGTCGCCGGTGATCGGGAGCAGGCCGATGTCCTCGTTGTTGGGACAGCCGGCGCCGTTGAAGTGGGTGAGGCTGAACTCCTCGATGGAGTCGTCGCTGTAGCGGTACCCCGAGGGGGAACCGGTGGGGGTGTCGGGGCTGAACTGCGTCATTCCGAAGGGGATGGTGGCGCCGGGGTAGGTGCTACCGCCGGCACCGCCGGGAACCGGGTTGGGGGAGTTGCTGTCGTCGGTGCCGATGAAGGGATTGACGTATTGCGTGACGTCGCTGGCCTGTTCAGCGAAGGCGGGTGCCGCCAGCGCGGCGCCGCCGAGCGCGGCGCAGGCCACCGTCACCGACAGGGTTCTCCATATGGGACGTCGGACGGGAATGTGATCGGGGGGAGGGGCATTCATAGACGTTGCCCTTTCGGGTCGGGGCGTGTGACAACGTTGTCCAGAGCTGGCTGGGGGGATCGTATCGATACCGATACATCCCAGTCAATACGTCGATACAAAAAACCTCGGCGCCACCGCGACGCGGCGACGCCGAGGCCGGCGAATGTTCCTTATGCGGTGATGTCGCGGCGCCGGAAGGCGCCCAGCCCCACCACCGTGGCCACGATGGCGATCGCCCCCAGCCACAGAAGCGGTTGGGCCGTGATGTCGTGGCCCGGCACCTTGGGCAGGTGCGTGAACGGCGAGATGTCAAGCGCCCACTGCGGAAGCTGGAACGCCGATCCCAGCTGCCCGAACACCAGGCACAGCACCAGCGCCACCCACACCAGGCTCAACACCCGGGGCAGCACGCCGTACAGCAGCACCGCCAGCGCGGTCAGCACCCACACGGCGGGCAGCTGCACCGCGGCCCCGCGCATCACGTCGCCGAAGGCGCCGCTGGGGTCGTCGATCACCGCGGCGTACGACGCCACCATGGCCAGCCCCCCCAGGGCCAGCACCACGGCCGGCCCGATGAACGCGAAAACCAGGTGGCTGAGCTGCCAGGACAGACGCGAAACCCCGGTGGCCAGGAGGTTCTCGGCGTGGGTGGCGTTCTCCTCGGCGCGCGGCTTCACCGCGGCCTGGAGGCTGTAACCGGTGACGGCCAGGCCCATCAGCCCGATCATCGAGGCGATGAACGCGCTGGTCAGCTGGTGCGATCCGCCCATCTGCGCGACGATCTGCGTCATCATCTTGTTGTCCCGCAACATGTCCTGCACGCCCTTGCCCATCGAGCCCAGCATGTATCCGATGAGGATGAACGCGATCGCCCAGCCGATGAAGGCGCCGCGCTGCAGCCGCCAGGCCAGCCCGAAGGAGTTGCTCAACATGGGCGACGCCTGCGGCCGACCCAGCCGGGTGGGCAGCACGCCCGCCTCGATGTCGCGGTGCGATTGCAGGACGAAGGCCAGTGCCACCAGGACGACGCACACGGCGGCCACGATCCACAGCACCCACCACTTGTTGTCGGCGAAGGGCCTGAGCTCCTGGGCCCAGCCCGCCGGCGAGATCCACAGCATCCACTTCATGTCCTTGTTCAGGTTGCCGCCCATGCGAAGCAGGAACGACGCGCCCAGCACCACGAACATGATGGCCCGCGCGCTGCCCGCGCCGCGGGTGAGCTGGGCGCACACCGCCGCCACGCAGGCGAACACCACTCCGGTGGCTCCATACTGGAGTCCCAGTGCGAGGGAGTCGGCGCCGTCGAGGTTCTGGGAGATCAGCCCGGCGGTGAGCAGTCCGGTTCCCACGGCGGTGGCCGCGATCGTGACGATCAAGGTGGACGCCAGGTTGGCGTGCCGCCCGACCACGGCCGAGCCGATCAGCTCGCGGCGCCCGGCCTCCTCGTCGGTGCGGGTGTGCCGGATGACGGTCAGGCCCGTGATGATGCCCAGGATGAGCGTCACCAGGCTGCCGCGCCAGGCCACCAGCCCGCCCAGGCTCGGGTCGTACACCGGCCCCATCAGCGCGGTGAACGCCGGCGTGGCGCCGATCGAGTGCGCGATCTGTTCGCGCGCCGCCTGGGTGGGGTACAGCTCCTTGATTCCCGGAACCAGCCCGGCGGGCACGTAGGCGAAGACGAGCACCCACACGGGCAGCAGCACCCGGTCGCGCCGCAGCATGAACCGGATGAGCTTTCCGGTGCCGGTCAGGGTGTTCATGACGCCGCCTTGCTGATGTCGTCGGAGTAGTGGCGCATGAACAGCTCCTCCAGCGTGGGCGGCTGGCTCACCAGGCTCTCCACGCCGGACTTCGTCAGCTGGGTCAGCACCTCGTTGACCCGGTGGGAATCCACCTCGCACTTGACCGTGTTGCCCTCGATGGCCAGGTCGTGGACGCCCTCGATGGCCGACAGCCCGTTGGGCGGGCCGGACAGCTCGGCGCGGATCGTGGTGCGCGTCAGGTGCCGCATCTCGGCCAGGGTCCCCGACTCCACGACGCGCCCGCCGCGGATGATGCTGACCCGGTCGCACAGGGCCTCCACCTCGGACAGGATGTGGCTGGACAGCAGGACGGTGCGTCCGTCGTGGTGTTCCTCGGCGATGCATTCGCGGAAGACCTGCTCCATCAACGGATCCAGCCCGGAGGTCGGCTCGTCCAGCAGCAGCAGCTCCACATCGGAGGCCAGCGCGGCGATCAGCGCGACCTTCTGCCGGTTCCCCTTGGAGTAGGTGCGGCCCTTCTTGCGCGGGTCGAGATCGAAGCGCTCCAGCAGATCGGCCCGGCGCTTGGGGTCGAGGCCGCCGCGCAGCCGCCCCATCAGGTCGATGACCTCGCCTCCCGACAGGCTGGGCCACAGGTTGACGTCGCCGGGCACGTAGGCGAGGCGGCGGTGCAGCTTGGTGGCGTCCTTCCAGGGGTCGCCGCCCAGCAGCGAGGCGGTGCCGCTGTCGGCCCGCAGCAGGCCCAGCAGGACCCGGATGGTGGTGGATTTCCCGGCGCCGTTGGGGCCAAGGAAACCGTGGACTTCGCCGGTGCGAACCGAAAGGTCCAGGCCGTCGAGGGCACGAGTCTGACCAAAGGTCTTGGTGAGGCTCTCGGTGTTTATGGCGTTTTCCATGTTTCAGACACTACACTAGCTTCACAACCTTGTGAAGACTCATAACCAAGTACACTCGCGCCGTTGGGGCGTATTGGAAACCAGGAGGTGGGAGCGTGTACCGCGACATCGAGCCCAAGCGGGACGAGCTCACGATCAGGGCATTTGTCGAGAATTATTCGCTGATGCTCTCCGAGCGCGGCGTGCCGCGCATGGCCGGACGCGTGGTGATGACGATCATGACCGCCGAGGAGGAATCGCTCACCGCCGCCGATCTGGCCGACAGACTCGGCGTCAGCGCCGCCGCCGTGTCGGGAGCGCTGAAATTCCTGTTGCACACCGGTCTGATCTTCCGGGACTCCATCCCCAACTCCCGCCGCGACCGTTACCGGCTCACCAACGACAACTGGCTCACCGCCTCGGCCATCAAGATGGACTTCCTCGGCGGCCTCATCGAGGAGGTGGACAAGGTGATGGACGCCCTGGGCGGCACCGGGACCATCGCGGGCGCCCGGATGTTCGAGGTCCGCGAGTTCTACAAGTTCGTGGTGGCGGAGATGGATCGCCTCGGCGAACGCTGGGACGCCTACCGCGCCGAGCACGGCATCGGCAACGAATATCTCGGTGATCGCGCCGCGGACCTGTGACATTCTTGCCGTGATGTCGAAACGCAGCAACTACGAGGACCGCCCGGCCGCCCCCGAACCGCTGCCGGTTCCGGTCCCCGACAACCACACCCACCTGGACTTCGTGGCCGGTTGGAACCCCGGGACCGGCGCGTACACCGCCACCGACCCGGCCTCCGCCGCCGTGACGTCCGAACTGGACGCCGCCGCGGCCGTCGGCGTCGACCGCGTCGTCCAGGTCGGCACCGACGTGGCGTCCTCGCGCTGGGCCGTGGAACTGGCCGAGTCCGACGACCGGGTGCGGGCCGCGGTAGCCCTGCACCCCAACGAGGCCCCGAAGCTCGACGACCTGGACGCCCAGCTCGCCGAGATCGACAAGCTGGCCCAGCACCCGCTGGTGGTGGCGCTCGGCGAGACCGGCATGGACTCCTTCCGCACCGGCCCCGAGGGCACGCGCGCGCAGGAACACTCGCTGCGGCAACACATCGCGCTGGCCAAGACCCACCGTCGGGCCCTGATGATCCACGACCGCGAGTCCCACGACGACGTGCTGCGGGTCCTGGACGACGAGGGCGCGCCCGACACCGTCGTGATGCACTGCTTCTCCGGCGACGCCGCCTTCGCCGCCGAATGCGCCCGCCGCGGTTACCACATGAGCTTCGCCGGCAACGTCAGCTTCAAGAACGCCCCCGGGCTGCGCGAGGCGGCCGCGGCCTGCCCGCCGGATCTGATGCTGGTCGAGACCGACGCGCCGTTCATGGCGCCGGTGCCCCACCGGGGCCGCCGCAACGGCCCGTACCTGATGCCGACCACGGTGCGCTTCCTGGCCGCGCATCTGGAGCGCGACCTCGAGGCGTTCTGCTCGGTGATCGCCGCCAACACCCGCAGGGTCTACGGCTCCTGGTGAGCGCCTACTTCGGCGGCACCGGATCCACCATGACGGACAGTTCGTTGTCGATGGTGAAGTAGGGCCGCACCCGCAGGGTGGCGCCGAGGTGGTCCCGGTCCAGGACGCTGAAGCGCTGCACCGCCTTGCGCTGCGCGATGTCGTCGAAGAACCGCGCCAGCCGCACCGGGCTGCCGCCCGCGGCGTCCTCCAGCCACAGGTCCCACAGGTCGCGGGGCCGGGGGAGCTCGTCGCGCAGCAGCACGTCGGCGGCGATCCGCGCGGTGAAGCGACCCGCCGCGTCCGTCTCGACGGGGAAGTGGCGCGCCACGTCGTGATGCCGCAGCCGGGCCGCCAGTCGGGTGAGCCGCTCGGGCACGCAGGCGCCGTGCAGCCGCCCGGTGACCACGACGGCGTCGGCCTCCCAGGTCACGGAGCCGACCTCGGCGTAGCGGTCGCGCCGCCACACCCGCAGGTGCAGTCTGCCCTCGGCGGCGTACGGCACCACCACGGTGGACGGCAGCGTCTCGGGCGCCCGCAGCAGCGCGCGCGAGTCGACGCGGCCGGCGCGGGCGGGGGTGCCGTCGTGGTGCAGGGTCCAGATGCCCTCCGACAGCCCCCGCACCATGGTGGCGTCGAGCCGGACGGCCGATCCGTTGCCCAGCGGCAGGTTCACGGCGTCGCCGTTCTCGTTGACCAGGCTCATTCGCGAGGTCCGGTTGTCGTGCACGTCCAGCATTACGTCCTCAAAGGACAGCGGGCGGCAGTCGACGCTCTCCTCCACCAGCGGCGAGGCGGCCGTGGCCAGGTGACCGGCCGAGGCCCTCACGGTGGAAAGCCCCCGCCACCGCGAGACGGTGCGCCCGGCGGGGACCGGTAGGCCCTGCGGCGGCGTCGCCTCCTTGGTGGCGACCAGCCTCGTGAACAGCTCCGCGTACTGGGTGGCCACCGCGGCGGGGAAGTAGCGGCGCGACTTGTCCAGCGCGGCGGCGGCCATCCGCCGCCGCTTCGGCTCGTCCTCGATGAGCTCGCACAGGGCGTCGGCGAAGCGCTTCACGGAGTTCAGGGGGGTGAGCAGGCCGTCCACGCCGTCGTCGATGATCTCCGGCGGGCCGTAGTCGCAGGCGGTCGACACCACGGGAAGCCCGCAGTTCATCGCCTCCACGATGGTGAGCCCGAACGACTCGAACTTCGACGTCATCGCCGCGATCGAGCCCTTCACCCACTCCGTGTCCAGCGGGGTCGCCCGGCCCATCAGCGACACCGAGTCGTCCAGCCCCAGCTTGATGACCAGATTGCGGATCTGCGCGGCCTTC
Organism: Stackebrandtia sp.; assembly: GCF_035643755.1. Taxonomy (NCBI): domain Bacteria; kingdom Bacillati; phylum Actinomycetota; class Actinomycetes; order Glycomycetales; family Glycomycetaceae; genus Stackebrandtia; species Stackebrandtia sp. The sequence goes on from NZ_DASQPW010000224.1 coordinate 22,793, forward strand.
TTGCCGCCGCCGTAGATCCGCAGCGCCCAGTCCGGGTGACGGCGCCGCACCTCGACGAACGCCTTCACCATCATGTCGAAGCGCTTCGACCCGGCCATCCGCCCGGCCGCGATGACGATCTTGTTGTCCCCGTTCGACGGCTCCAGCGGCGTCGGCACGATCGAGTTGGGGATGAAGTGCACCCGGTCGCCCAGCTGCGGCAGGTTGCGCCGGTAGTCCTCGGCGTCGGCGGCGCTCACGGTCACCAACGCGTCGAGCCGCCCGTAGTCGCGGCGCAGCGCGTCCTTCAGCTCCGGCTTGTGCTTGGCGAGGAAGAGGTGCTCCTGGCCGACGGTGACGGCGCGGCGCGGCGCGAACCGCGACACGTAGACGTTCAGCCCGGGCCGGGTGCCGACGATCACGTCGGCGTCGCAGTCGCGCAGGAACTCCGCGACCTTGCGGTCGGTGAGCCGGTTGAACTCGGCCGAGCGGCTGTCGGCGGCGGGGTAGACCTGCGAGGACATCCGTCGCCGGACCCGGTCGCCGATGCCCATGGTCGGCCGCTTCCGGTTGACAAGGTAGGTGACGCGGATCCGGGGATCCACGCTGAACTGCGGCACCTCGCGGAAGCGGAAGACCGCGGCGATCTCGACGTCGTGCCCCTGATTGACCAGGGCCTGGGCGGTGTTGAGCGTCGCCCTAATGGTCCCGCCGACATGGCAGATGTCGTGCGCCAGAAACGTGATTCTCATGCCTTGCCTTCGTTTTTGGGCAGCATCAATTTCCGCCACTGCGTCCGGTGACGGAAAAGGCTGGTGCTCACCGTTGTGGTCGGCTGTCGAAGGGCGGCCCCCAATGGCCGTCGCAGCCGACCCTACTACTTGTAGGGTGGAATTGTCTATCCAACCCATACGACGTTTCACCCACCGGGTCCGGTTGCCCAATTTTCACTGCGGTTTCTGGCGCGTAAACGTCACGACGGTGACGCATACGTGAACTTGTGCGAATTCACGGTAGGTACCTGCCCCGTTGATGCGCGGTAAGTCGGGCCTCACGCTCCGTGAGATGTATATCACAAGCCGAAATGAGCGGCGACGCCGTCCAAAAGCCTCGCCAGGCCGTACTCGAAGACCGCGTCCAGGTCGTAGTCGAACTCCCGCGTGATGACGTGCTCGAAGGTCGGGTAACGGCCGTCGGCGATCAGCTCGAGCAGCGCGTCCTCCTGGGTCTCGATCCACTCGTCGGCGGACAGACCGGTGTCCTGCTCGGCCTGGGCCTCGGGCTGGAGATTCATGGCCATCCCGCGGACGTGGCCGAACAGGCTGAGGTGGACGAACATCAGGTCGTTGTCGTCGAGGCCCATGGACGTCAGGGTCGCCAGGGACCACTCGGCGTAGGCCATCTGGTTGGGGATCACCCGGGGGCGGGTCATCGAGACCTGGTCGGCGACCCACGGGTGACGGCGCATCACCGTCCACATGAGGCGGGCGGCCAGCTCCAGGCGGGGGCGCCAGCCGGTGGGGCCCGGGTCGGGGAAGCCGACCTCGCCGAAGACCCGGTCGGACATCTCGGCGACGAGCTCGTCCTTGCTGGACACGTGGCGGTACAGCGACATCGTCGCGGCGCCGAGGTCGGTGGCGATGCGGCGCATCGACAGCTGGGCCAGGCCCTCGGCGTCGGCCAGGGCGACGGCGGCGGCGACGACGCGGTCGCGGCTCAGCTCGGGCTCGCGGGCGCGACCGGCGGGGCGCGCCGGGTCGCGGACGATCGTGCCCGCCCCCGGCCGGGTCTCCACCAGGCCCTCGTCGCGCAGGACGGCGATCACCTTGGTGGCGGTGGCCATGGCCACGCCGAAGTCGCGGGTGATGCCGCGGGTGGAGGGGACGCGGTCGCCCGGGCGCAGGCGGCCGGAGGTGATGTGGCCGCGGATGACGGCGGCGATCTCGAGATAGGGCGGGCGGCGGGGCATCGGTGCTCCTAGTGCACTAGTGCGCTCTGATCTTTATCTCTCGAAGGCTCGAAAGGAATCCCTGTGTAGCAAGAACACTCATCATAGAGCGCTTCACAATGGACGGGCTAAGCGCGCAGCGTACACCGCACTGTCCTACCGTGTACGAGGCATAGACATTCATCGTTGGAAGGACCCCTCATGTCACACCGACACATCCTGATCTCGGGCGCCGGAATCGCCGGACTGGGACTGGCCCACTGGTTGCGCCGTTACGGCATCAACGTCACCGTGGTGGAACGGGCGCCAGGCCTGCGCGGCGGCGGCCAGGCCATCGACATCCGCGGCACCGCCCGCGAGGTGATCACCCGCATGGGCCTCATGGACGCGATCCGCGCCCACCACACCGGAACCCGCGGCATCGCCATCGTCGACACCGACAACCGGCGCCGCGCCGCCATGGACGCCGAGTCCTTCGGCGACTCGGGCGGGATCGTCGCCGACATCGAGATCCTGCGGGGCGACCTGGTGCGCATCCTGCACGACAGCGCCGGGGACTCCGTCGAGTACCTCTTCGACGACCTCATCACCGCGATGAGCCACACCGGCGCAGGCGTCGAGGTGGACTTCGCGCGATCGCCGACGCGGCGCTTCGACGCGGTGGTGGGCGCCGACGGGCTGCGCTCGGGGGTGCGGCGGTTGGCGTTCGGCGACGACGCCAACGTCGTCCACGACCTCGGCCACTACATGTCCTATTTCCCCGCGCACAGCGAGCTGGACTTCGACGGCTGGGAACTGATGTGCAACATTCCCGCCGGCAACGGGGTGAACGGGCGCGTCGGCGTCCTCTACCCGATCCGCGACACCGGAGAGGTGCGGGCGCTGCTGGGTTTCGTCTGCCCGCCAATGGATCCCGAGCCGCGCGACGTCGCGTCCCAGAAGGAGCTGCTGCTGCGGGTGTTCGCGGGGGCGGGCTGGGAGTTCCCGTCGCTCATGGAGCAGCTGCGGCACACCGACGACGTGTACTTCGCCCGGGTCGGCGAGGTGAGGGTCGACGGCTGGTCCCGGGGCCGCGCGGTGTTGTTGGGGGACGCCTGCTGCGGCGGCTCGCTGGGGATGGGCACCAGCATGGCGCTGGTGGGCGCCTACGTGCTGGCCGGCGAGATCGCCATCCGCGGCGACCTGCCGGCGGCGTTCGCGTCCTATCAGGAGGAAATGCGGGAGTACGCCGCCGCCAACATGAAGCGGCCGCCCGGCGGGGCCAACGGCTTCGCTCCCCGTACCCGGCGCGGGATCTGGGCGCGCACCACGTTCATGCGCGTGCTGCCCCACCTGCCGGGCGCGGCCAGGATGTTCGGCAGCATCCAGAAGAACGCGAACCTCATCACCTTGAAGGACTACGAATCCCGCTCCACCGTGGCGTCCTGAGCATCGGGCCGCAGGTGCTCGAAGGCGGCCAGGTTGCGGGTCGACTCGCCGCGATCCAGCCGCCAGGCCCACTCGCGGCGGATCGCCGACGCGAAGCCGATCTCCAGGGCCAGGTCGAAGATCTCGTCGGAGTACGTCAGGACGGAACCCAGCAGGCGATCCAGCTCCTCGGCGTCCACACCGGACAGCGGCACCCGCCCGGTGAGGTAGACGTCGCCGTTGTCGTCGACGCTGAACGCCACACCGTACAGGGAGGCGTTGCGGTGCAACAACAAGCGCCACAGGCGTTCGTGGTTTTCCTCGGGGCAGCGCACCACGAACGCCTCCAGTCGCAGCGCGTGCTTCTCCACGATCAGATTGCACAGCGTCTTGAGCTTGTGGACGCCCGGCAGGATCACCACAAAGGACGATTCCGAGGTGGCCTCCCACTCGACGCCGAGGCCGTCCAACAGCTGCTTCATGCCGCGAGGTTACCGACCCGAGGCCGCCGCGCGCATCCGCGACACCTGGCGGCGCCGCGCGGCGCCGCCGTAGGTGTCCAGCAGGCTGGCGGCGGTGCGCTGCCACGTGAAGGACTCGGCGTGGCGCAGGGCCCCGCGCGCCAACGCCTCCCGGCGCGGCGCGTCGGTGAGCAGGCGGTCCAGGGCGTGCGCCCAGTCGGTCTCGTCGTGCCCGTTGACCAGGATGCCGCTGTAGCCGTCGCGCACCGCCGTCTTCAGCCCGCCGACGTCGGCGGCCACCACGGGGGTGCCGCACGCCTGGGCCTCCAGCGCCACCAGGCCGAAGGTCTCGTTGTGGCTCGGGACGCACACCACGTCGCTGGCCCGAAACACCCGGGCCAGGCCGACGCCGGCGCGCGGCGGCAGGAACCGGACGCTGTCGCCGACGCCCTCGCTGGCCGCCAGCTCCTTGAGCCAGTGGGGCCGGGCGACGCCGTTGCCGGACAGCCCGCCCACGATGAGCAGCTTCACCTTGTCGGCGATGCCGGGATTGAGGCGGCGCAGCCGCGCCACCGCGCGCACCAGCACGTCGGGGGCCTTCAGGGGCTGGATGCGGCCGACGAAGCCCAGCACCAGATCGTCGGCCGCCAGACCCAGCTCGGCGCGGGCGGCGGCGACGTCGCCGGGGCGGAAGATCTCGGGGTCGACGCCGGGCGGCGCCACCGCCACCTTCTTCGGGTCGGCGTCGTACAGGTCCACCAGGTCGGCGGCCTCGGCGGCGGTGTTGGTGATCAGGGCGTCGGACTCGGCGACCACGAGCTCCTCGCCCAGCACCCGGTTCACCGGCTCCGGCGCGTCGCCGACCGCCAGGTCGCGGTTCTTCACCTTGGCCAGCGTGTGGGCCGAATGCACCAGCGGCACCCCCCAGCGCTCGCTGGCCAGCCAGCCCGCCTGGCCGGACAGCCAGTAGTGCGAGTGGACGATGTCGTACCAGCCCGGCGGGTGCGCGGCCTCGGCGCGCAGCACGCCGTTGGTGAAGGCGCACAACTGACCCGGAAGGTCGTTTTTGGACAGCCCCTCGAAGGGACCGGCGGGCACCTGGTGCACGGTGATGCCGTCCGACACCCGCACCGTGGGCGGCTGCTCGCTGGAGGTGGCGCGGGTGAAGATCTCCACGGCCACGTTGACGTCGGCCAGCCGCCGCGCCGTCTGCATAATGTAGACGTTCATCCCCCCGGCGTCCCCGATGCCCGGCTGCGCCAGCGGCGAGGTGTGCATCGACAGCATCGCCACCCTGCGGGGCCGCGACTGATCGGTACAGGAGCGAATCGTGCGATCCAGATGGTGCTGGCAATCTCTTCGCATGGCAGAGGCTCTTCTCTCGCGGGATGTGACCGGGGCGACCGCCACGTTGTAACCGTCTATCCGGTTGGCATCTTCCCGACATGACGTTCGCGCAGGCAAGCCACGTTGCCCAAACGTGAGGCGATATACAGTCGAGCCGACCGCCCGCGACCCTAAAGGTCGTCTCGTTGCCCAGCAACTTGGCTGCGACGGACTGATGACGGCGTCTGCGGCGTTGTCGGCACGCCCGCATCCAACACCGGGATGCGGCCGCACCTCCGCCTTGCATCCACTCGCCATCAGCCTCGTCTCGCCTAACCTGAGACAACGAGACAACCTTTAGGAGCCAGCAGCATGAGCCGACCGCTCGCCGTCGTCACCGGCGCCTCGTCCGGCATCGGACACGCCACCGCGCGCCGCCTCGCCGCCGAGGGCTTCCACGTGGTGGCCGCCGCCCGCCGCGCCGAGCGGCTGGCCGGCCTCGTCGCCGACATCGACGGCACCGCCGTGGCCTGCGACATCACCGACCAGGCAGACGTCGACGAGCTGGTCGAACAGGCGGGGCGGATCGGCGAGGTGCGGCTGCTGGTCAACAACGCCGGTGGCGCCTTCGGCTTCGAGACCGTCGCGAAGTCCGACCCCGCCGACTGGCAGCGGATGTACGAGGTCAACGTGATCGGCACGCTGCGCGTCACCAAGGGGCTCTTGCCATCCCTGATCGCCTCGGGCGCGGGGACCGTCGTGGTGATGTCGTCCACGGCGGGGCTCGTCACGTACGAGGGCGGCGGCGGATACACCGCGGCCAAGCACGGCGAGACCGCCCTGGCCGAGACGCTGCGGCTCGAGCTGTGCGGCGAACCGGTGCGGGTCGTCGAGATCGACCCGGGCATGGTGCGCACCGAGGAGTTCGCGCTGGTGCGCAACCGCGGCGACGCCGCCGCGGCCGCCAAGACGTACGCGGGCGTGGCCGAACCGCTGGTGGCCGACGACATCGCCGAGTGCGTGGCCTGGGCGGTCACCCTGCCGCATCACATCAATGTGGACCGTCTGGTGGTGCGCCCGCTGGCCCAGGCCGCCCAGCACAAGGTGCACCGGGTGCTGTGAGCCGCGTCCCCGGCGCTTGCGCGCGTCGGCGGATCATGCTTATAATTTCGGCCGTCTTATTCGCCGTCGGAAGGCCGCCATGTACATCTCCTAGTTCGCGAGATACCGCGCGCGACGCTGTGCCGTCCGCCTGCGCGAGCGACCTGGGAGAGGGCCTGTGTACGGCACCTCAATTCTTCGCTTTGCCGCGACAGCGCGGTGTCTCCATTCGCAACCAACGTCAACCGTGATTGTGAAGGAGCCGCCCTATGTCTACATTTCTTACCGTCAACGACCTCGCCTTCGCCTGGCCGGACGGCACACCCGTGTTCGACGGACTGGAGTTCGTCGCCTCCGACGGGCACACCGCCCTGGTCGGCGACAACGGCGCGGGAAAGTCCACTCTGCTGCGCCTGGTCGTCGGCGAGCTGACGCCCTCCCGAGGATCGATCACCGTGGAGGGACACCTGGAGTACCTGCCCCAGGAGCTGCCGCTGCGCCTCGACGATCGGGTCGACGGCCTGCTGGGCATCGCGAAACAACGCGAAGCCTTGCGCGCCATCGAATCGGGAGACGCGTCCGAGGCCAACTTCGCCGTCGTCGGCGAGGACTGGGATCTGGAGGAGCGCGCCCGCGCCCATCTGGACCGCCTCGGGCTGTCCACCCTGGATCTCGACCGCACGGTGGGCAGCCTGTCGGGCGGAGAGTCCATGCTGGTCGGTCTGGCGGGTCGGCTGCTGCGGCAGCCGAAGGTGCTGGTGCTGGACGAGCCCACCAACAACCTGGACATCGACGCGCGAGCGTCGCTGTACCGGGCGGTGGACGAGTTCGGCGGGACCCTGCTGATCATCAGCCACGACCGCCAACTGCTGGAGCGGGTCGGCGCCGTCGCCGAACTGCGCGGCGGCAGGATCCGCACCTTCGAGGGCAACTATTCGTCCTATGAGGAGGCGATCGCCGTCGAGCAGGAGGCCGCGCAGCGGATGGTGCGGGTCGCCAAGGCCGACATGAACAAGCAGAAACAGGAGCTGATCGAAACTCAGGTGAAGCTGGCGCGACGCAAGCGCTACGCGCAGAAGATGTGGGACAACACCCGCGAGCCACGCGCGGTGATGAAACTTCGGAAGCGCTCGGCGCAGGTGAGCGCGGGCAAGTTGAAGATCGACAAACAGACGGACCTGGCCGACGCCAAGGACCGCCTGGACGAGGCCGAGGACAGGTTGCGCGATGACGCCGAGATTCGCGTCGACCTGCCCGAGACCGAGGTGCCCGCGGGACGCGACGTCCTGTCGGCCCGTGGTCTCGGCTTCGGCGACATCATTCGCGATGTCGATCTGTTGGTGCGCGGCCCCGAACGCATCGCGATCACGGGCCCCAACGGCGCGGGCAAGACCACGCTGTTGCGGCTGATCGCGGGGCAATTGGGACCGGACGCGGGAATCATGAAACTCACGGTGCCCGCGCACTACCTGCCGCAGCGCCTGGAGATCCTGAAGCCCGAGCTCAGTGTGTTCGACAACGTGCGCCGCTTCGCGCCCGAGGCCGACGACACGCTGATCCGCACCCGACTGGCGCGGTTCCTGTTTCGCACCACCAAGGTCCACCAGGTGGTGTCCACCTTGTCCGGTGGGGAACGCCTGCGGGCGGCGCTGGCGGCGGTGCTGTCGGCCGAACCCGCGCCACAACTGCTCATGCTGGACGAACCGACGAACAACCTGGACATGACCAGCGTTCGGCAGCTGCGGCAGGCCCTGTCGGGCTATCGCGGTGCGCTCATCGTGGTCAGCCACGACACCGCGTTCCTGGACGCCATCGGCGTCACCCGCCGCCTGCGGGTGGAGCGGGGTCGGGGCGTCGTCGAGACGCCGTGAGTGTGCGGTGGTGGGGCGGACGGATCGCCGTCCCGCCACCGTTTCATGCCAAGATGGCCACATGAGCATTCCGGGCAGTGGGCTGGCCAAGGGGCTGGCGGTCACGTTGCGGACCATGACCAAGCGGTCGCACACCCACCAGTACCCGGACGAGTCCCCCGAGCTTCCGCCGCGTTCGCGGGGCGTGATCGCGTTGCAGGAAGCCAATTGCACGGTGTGCATGCTGTGCGCCCGCGAGTGTCCCGACTGGTGCATCTACATCGACTCGCACAAGGAGACCGTCGAGGTGCCCGGGGCGGCCCGCGCGCGCCAGCGCAACGTGCTGGACCGCTTCGACATCGACTTCTCGCTGTGCATGTACTGCGGGATCTGCATCGAGGTGTGCCCGTTCGACGCGCTGTTCTGGTCGCCCGAGTTCGAGTACGCCGAGTACGACATTCGGGACATGTTGCACGACAAGGAGAGGCTGGGGGAGTGGATGCCGACGGTGCCCGCCCCTCCCGCCCACGATCCGATGGGTGAACCGTCCAAAGAGGAGACGACGGTGGCGAGGAAGGCGGCGACATGACCGTCACCGACGTCCTTGTCGTCGTCTTCGGCGCCGCGACCCTGGCCGCGGCGGTGCGGGTGGTGACCACGGGCCACCTGGTGCGCGCGGGCCTGTGGCTGGTCGTCGCGCTGGGTGGGCTGGCGGCCTGCTTCCTGGTGCTGACGGCCGAGCTCGTCGCCTGGGTGCAGGTGCTGATCTACGTGGGGGCGGTGGTCGTGCTGCTGCTGTTCGCGGTGATGCTCACCCGCGCCCCGATCGGGGCCGTGCCCGACCTGGACCGCAACCGCTGGCCGGGCGCCGTCGTCGGCGGGCTGTTCGGGGTGGGGCTGGCGGTGCTGCTGGCCGACGCCTTCGGGTGGCGCGCCATCGACATGACCAGGGTGGACGTCGGCACCCCCAAGAGCCTCGGCTCGGAGATCTTCGCCTCGTGGGTGCTGCCGTTCGAGCTGCTGTCCGTCCTGCTGCTGGCCGCGCTGATCGGCGCGATCGTCGCGTCGTCCAAGGGCGCGAAGAGCTAGCCGAGGTCCGCGTCGGTGACGCGTGGCTTTCCGTTGGGGCGCAGGCCGTCCAGCAATATTCTCAGGTTGTGGCGCCACTGTCGCTTGTCGGCGGTGAGCCCGATGGTGTGGTCGACCGACACCACGGCGGCCAGGGCGAAGGCGACGTCGGTCCAGTCGAGGTCGGCGCGCAGTTCCCCCGCGTCCCGGGCGCGGCGGGTCAGGGTCTGGATGGCGTCGCGCAGCCGCGACAGCTCGGGGGAGATGTCGAGGCCGGTCTTGTCCGCGATCACCGCGTTGACGCCGCAGATCACCGCCCGCAACCGCACATAGGAGCGCGCGAAGCGCAGGAAGCCAGCCCAGGGATCGTCGTCGTCGGTCGCCTCGGCGGCCAGGGCCAGCACCTCGTCGAGCAGCTGCCGCAGCGCCAGGGACAGCAGCTCGTCGAGCGAGCCGACGCGGCGGTAGAAGGTGCCGATGCCGACGCCCGCGCGGCGGGCCAGGTCGTGGGCGGTGATGGGGCCGTCGTTGTCGATCACGGCGGCCTTGGCCGCGGCCACCAGGAGCTCGGTGTTGCGGCGGGCGTCGGCGCGCGGGGGCTTGACGGTGGTGCTCATGTGTGAAGCCTAACAGCAAGTGGACGCGACGCGTCCGTTTACGTAGGCTGCGAGAAAACGGACCACTCGCGTCCGCTTAATCTCGAGGAGAGAACCCATGTCGGACAACACCATCGGCGTCGGCATCGTCGGCGGCAGCCTCGGCGCGGGCTGGGCCAACCGCGCCCACGTGCCCGCGCTGCGCGCCCTCGGCGACCGCTACCGCATCACCGCCGTGTCCACCACGAAGGAGGAATCGGCGCGGGCCGCCGCGCGGGAATGGGGTGTGCCGCATCACTTCGCCGACGCCGCGGAGCTGGCCGCGCATCCCGACGTCGACCTGGTCGTGGTGACCGTCAAGGTGCCCGCACACGACGTCCTGGTGCGCGCCGCCGTCGAGGCGGGAAAGCACGTGTACTGCGAATGGCCGCTGGCGCGGAACACCGAGGAGGCCACCAGGCTGCGGGACCTCGCCGCCGACGCCGACGTGCGGCACGCGGTCGGGCTCCAGGCGCGCTTCGCGCCGCCGATCCGACGGGCGCGGGAGCTGATCGCCGAGGGATACGTCGGCGAGGTGGACTCGGTGACGGTGAACTCCTCGCTCGCCAAGGGCGCGGGCGGCCGCACCCCCGTCCACAATGCCTACACGTACGACTCCTCCAGCGGCGCGGGCATCCTCGAGGTGGCGGGCGGGCACACGCTCGACGCCCTGGAATTCATTCTGGGCGAGCTGTCCGAGATCTCGGCGCGCACCGCCGTGCGCCACGGCGACGTCGTCGTCAACGAGACGGGGCGGCACCTCGTCGTGACCAGCCCCGACCACTTCCAGGCGCACGCGCGCTTCGCCTCGGGCGCCCTGGCCTCGGTGCACCTCGCCGCGGCGAAGGCGTCGCGTCCCCGCGTCCGCATCGAGATCTCGGGCAGCCGAGGCGATCTGGCCATCGAGTCGATCGCGGGGGAGCTGTCGGGATACGGCGTCCAGATCAGCCCGCTGCGGCTGCGCGGCACCGATCGCGTCGGCGGCGACTGGAGGATTTTGTCCACAAGCGAGGGCGAGGGCCTGCCGGGGCAGGCGCTGCACGTCGCGGAGTTCTACCGCCGACTCGCCGAGCACATCGACGGCGGGCACCCCGACATCCCCGACTTCGCCGCGGCGGTGCGCACCCACCGCGTCCTCGACGCCGCCCGCGCCTCCGCCGCGAGCGGCACGACGCGCCCGATCTAGCTGCCGCGCTCCATCATGTAGTCGCACATGCCCGCCAGGGCGTCGCGCGGCGAACCCTTCGGCAGGCGGGCGGCGACCTCCTTGGCGCGCTTGGCATAGGAGCCCAGGGTCTGGCGCGCCTTGTCCATCGCGGAAGATTCACGCAGCAGCCGCAGGGTCTCGGCCAGGTCCTCGGGCGCCACGGGCTTCGACACCAGCTCGCGCAGCCGCGGCGAGGTGTCGTCGCTGGTCTGGGCGTACAGCACGGGAAGCGTGGGCACGCCCTCCAACAGGTCGGTCCCCGGGGTCTTGCCCGAGGTCTTGGGGTCGGAGTCGATGTCCAGGAGGTCGTCCGACAGCTGGAACGCCACGCCGACGATTTCGCCGAACTCGGCCGCCGCCTCCACCACCTCGGGCGACGCGCCCGCGAACTGCGACCCCAGTCGGGCCGCGGTGGCGATCAGGGAGCCCGTCTTCTCGGCCAGAACGCCCAGGTACCAGTCGATCGGCTCAGTGCCGGCGGGCGGGCCGACCGTCTCGGAGATCTGGCCATGCACCAGGCGCGAGAAGGTCCTGGCCTGGGTGCGCACGGTGTCGGAGCCGAGGCCCGCGACCAGCTCGGACGCGACCGAGAACAGGTAGTCGCCCGCGAGGATCGCGATCGAGTTGGACCACCGCGAGTTGGCGCTGGGCGCGCCGTGCCTGGTGGGCGCCTCGTCCATGACGTCGTCGTGATACAGCGTCGCCAGGTGGGTCAGCTCCACCACCAGCGCCGAATCCAGCACCCCCGGCGCCCCGGGGTCGCCGAAGTGCGCCGCCGTCAGGGTCAACATGGGACGGAAACGCTTGCCCCCCGACCTGAACACGTGCGAGGCGGTCTCGGTCAGGAAGGAGTCCCCCGAGTCCACCACGGCGTGCAGTCGGTCCTCGATGACGGCCAGCTTCTCAACGACCGAGGCCTCGAGCTTCGGGTCGACGAATACCACTGGCGTCGCGCGCTGCGCCAAACTCACCACGAGACCACGATACTTTCTCGACCATCGATGCCTTACACGCAGGTAACGCCTATGACGTTGCCCGCAGCAGCATGCGACGCCCCCACACCATCGTGACCGCGCCCGCGGCCATCAGAATCGCCATGATCCACCAGGCCGTGGCGTAGCTCCAGCCGTCGACCATCGCGCCGAAAGCCAAGGGCCCCAAGGCTCCCCCGAGATACACCCCGATCTGGGTGACGCCCGTGGCGGCGGCGGGGGCCTCGGCGAACTTCAGGGTCACCGCGAAGTTCAACAGACCCGGCCACGCCCAGCCCAGCGCGAAGCCCGCCACCGTGCCGATCGGGATCGCCCACACCGTGGGCGCGTTCAACAGCGCCAGGCCCGCCGCGCCGACGCCCAGCATGATCGACACCATGGTGAGCCGCCCGCCGTCGCGGCGGTCGGCCAGCCAACCCACGCCGACCCGCGCCGTCAGGCCCGCGAAGCCGCCCAGGGTGAGGTTCAGGCCCGCCGCCGACTCCGACATGCCTTGGTGCACCGCGTAATCCGCGATGAACGAGCCGATCGGGTTGGCCGCGGTGGCTCCCAGCGCGGCGGCGATCGTCACCACGACCAGCGCCGCCTGTGGGCGCCGCGCCACGGGCCGGGGGCGGGGCGCCGCGTCCTCGGGGCCGGGCAGCACGAACCACGCCAGCGCGGCCAGCACCGCCGCGGCCACGAATCCCCAGCGCCACCCGACGGTCAGGGCGATCACGGGCACCGCGAGCCCCGCCAGCGTCGTCGACAGTGGAATCGCGGCCTGCTTCACCCCGAACATCAGGCCCTGGCGCCGCGCGGGCACCTTCCTGGCCAACAGCGCGTTGGACGACAGCTGCCCGAGGCTGTTGGCGGGCCCCGCGATCGCCATCAGCAGCACCAGGGACCAGTAGCTGTGGGCGGCGATCGCGATCATCGCCAGCGACCCCGCGGCCAGGCCGATCGCGATCCGCCCGACGAAGCGCGAGCCCACCCGCTCCACCAGCAGACCGCTCGAGAAACTCGCCAGCGCGCTGGCCGTGAAGTACGCGGCCACCGCCAGTCCCAGTCCCGAGGTGGAGAAGCGCAGCTCGTGTTCGATCTGGACACTCAGCCCGCCCACCAGGAACACGGGGCAGACCGTCGCCACGGTGGTGATGACGGCGGCGGTACCCGCGCGCAGGGGAGTGGAGGAACGCACGGGCGCGACGCTACAGGCCAGGCCGCGAGCGGTAAGGAGGGGAAGCCTTCGTTGTGAGGCAATGATTTAAGCCGCGGTGGAGAGACTGGTGGGGTCAGGGTGCCCCTCCACCGCGGCCGTGAAGCGAATCGTTGGTGGGAACAATTCGCAAGCGGCGCGATAACTGCAGGTGGGGCAGTGCCCGCACCGCTCTGAGTCCGCATCACATGGACAAGCACTACCTTCCCTCGCAACCACCCGTCGCTGCCAGGCGTGAAATTTCAAATGACGAAAGCTCCTGAAACATGGACATGCCCTATGCGCATGCGGTAAGACAGTCTCGAAGAGCATGCATCGCGCAGCGGGGGGTGAGGACGGAAGGTGGGATCGAATGACCGAGCGTGGCCGTCGGGATTCGGTACAGGATCCAAGCCCCGAACCGAGAAGTAGACCCGAACCGACGGATCTGATTCGCAGTGTCCAAAGAGCCCTACGCGTCATGGAGACCGTCGGTAGCACCCCGGACGGCATGACCGCCAAGCAGATCGCGCGGCGCTGCCAACTCAACCTGCCCACCGCGTACCACCTGGTTCGCACCCTGGTCTACGAGGGCTACCTGATCCGCGGCGACGCGGGCCGCTACCAGGTGGGTCTGGCGGTGTCGGACCGCTACGCCGACCTGGCCAACACCATGCGGGGACCGTCCACGGTGGCCGAGGTGCTGCGGCGCACGGTGGGCGACACGGGATACAGCCACTTCCTGGGCCGCATCGTCGACGGCCGCGCCGCCGTCACCGCCGTGTCGGAGGGCGCCCGCTCGCCCCACGTGGAGGACCTGATCGTCGGCTTCGACGACGGCGCCCACGCCCACGCGCTCGGCAAGGCCCTGCTGGCCACCATGTCCCCGCAGGAGCGCAGCGGCTACATCAGGGAATCGGGGATGCGCCGCTACACCGACTTCACCGTGACCGAGCTGGACGCGCTGGAACACGACCTGGCGAACCTCACCACCCGCGGCGTCTACACCGAGGTGGGCCAGTTCTATCCCGGGGTCGGCTGCGCGGCGACGGTGGTGCGCGACGACCCCGATCCGCGCCACCGCACCGTGATCGCCTGCACCATGCCGATCCACGAGCTGCGCTGGAACGGCAAACTCATGAAGACCCGCCTGCGTCGCGCCGCCGAGGAGCTAAAGGCCCTGCTGTGACTCGACCGCCTGTCCCGCCTCGATCGACGCGAGAACGTCGCGGCGGGCCAGGGCGACGATGACGCCCGCGGCGACGATGCCCTGGACCAGGGACAGCCCGACCTCGACGTAAACGGTGTCGTGCGTCCACAGCCCGACGTTCGACAGTGGAGCGCCGAGGCGGAGGAGCGCGGAGAGGCAGAAGAATCCACAAAGGCCGATCGACGCGGCGCGGCCCACCTCGCCGCCCAGCATGGTGGCCACCGCCGTGAGCACCGTCACGCCGATCACGGCCACCTGGCTGACCGCGTCGGGGACGATCCACCGCGCGGGATCCCCGCCCGCCGACGCGGCCAGACCGTCCAGCACGCCCAGGCCCGTTCGCGCGGCCTCGGCGATGGACAGGCCGAGCAGCGCCAGGCCCGCGACCAGCACCTGACGGTCGGGCTTCGCCGCCTCGGCGTCGTCGGGGGACGGCGGCGGCCCCGCGTTGAAGGCCCCGCGCCAGGCCGCCCACCCGAGCGGGACGGCCGCGAACGCCAGCATGACCAGTCCCACGGCCAGCCCGGCGACGGCATGAGGATTGATCTGACCGGGTTGGGGGAAGGCGATCAGGTCGGTGGCGGACGCGGCGAACATCGACAGGCCGTTGACGCCGATGGCTCCCACCACCGCGGCGACGGCGATGAGCGCGACGGTCGCGGCGACGGAGCGGGTACGGAACATGGCCCTAGGGTATGCGGTTCGGGCCAGTCGGCGGTGTCGACAACTGTTGGGGCGGAGGCGGTGCGGGGACGCCCACGCGGCGATGGTGGTACCAGTCGGCGGTGGTGCGCCCCGACAGCATCAGGATCACGCCGACGCCGATGACGCCCTGGACGACGGAGATCGACAGGGAGATGAGCTGGTACATGTTGACGTACTCGGGAAAGCGCAGCGCGACGTAGACGAAGCTGATGAACGTGAAGATCGTGGATCCGATGAAGAAGCCGCCCAGACCGACGCCGACATGGCGGCCGACGTCGCTGCCGATGCCGACCATGACGGCGGCGGCCGTCACGACGACGATCGTGATCAGGTCGGCGACCCCGGTGGGGAGGAGGTAGCTCATGCGGCTCCCCGGTGCCGCCAGGACCACGGCGACCACGAAGTAGAGGATCGTCGTGAGCACCAGGGTTCCCAGCAGGACCGCCACGACGATGGAGGTGGCCGGCCGCTGGTACGGCGGGGCGGACGCCCGGGGACGGCGCGAGGCGCGCCGCTCATGGAACCACACGGATGCCTTGGTGCCCATGAGGAGTGCCATGGTGACGGCGCCGAAGGCCCCCAGCACCAACGGGATGAGCGTGGCGATGATGGTGCCGCCGTCCAACGGGGACTCGTACGGGCCGTCGTAGACGACGGCGGCCAGGATGGTTCGCACCGCCGTCAGCAGGCCGTACATGGTGAGCGCGCCGAACAGCGCGAAGGCGGTGACGCGGGCGCCGTCGAAGCCGCCGCGGATGAACGGCATGAGGACGACCGAGGCGATGGCGAACAGCGGGGCGAGCACGGTCGGCGTGACCGCGTACGAACCCGAGCTGAGCTGGTTCGCCATGTTGATGAACGTGAACACGGCGACGGCGAGGGCCAGGACCATCGCGGCGAGCAGCATCCAGCTGGCGGCGGTCACCGTGGCGGGGCGGGCGGAGGCGGGAGGCAGCGCGCGCGGATCGACCGTGAACCCCGACATCGGTTCGGATGGCGGGTGGGGCGGGGTGTCGGACATGGGCGCCACCTTACTGGGAACCGCCCGCCGATGCGGCTATGTCGCCGCGCCTTCGGGTGTCGGGAAGCGTCGCGAGTGGAACCAGTGCGCGGCGGCGGGGCGCGACAGCAGGACGGCGGCGATGGCGCCGAGGACGCCGAGGGCGGTGTACACCAGGCAGATCAGCACACCGGCGAAGGTCAGCGTGATGTGGTACTTGACGGCGACATCCAACAAGGTGACCAGATTGAGGACCCCGAAGAACACGAAGTATCCCCCGAAAGCCACGGCGCAGTAGCGTGCGATGTCGTTGCCGAAGAGGAGCAGCACACAGGCGACGGCGAAGATCAGCAGAATGATGCCCGAACTGACCAAGGCGGGAGCGATGAGTCCCAGGGCTTGAGGGCGGTAGCTCGGGATGTGCTGGACCCTGCGGATCGCCCACCAAACCTCGAAACCGCCGTTCGTCAATAGGATGACCACCGACAGGAACCATGCTGCCGTCGCGCTACCAGGTCGGCGCGGGCTGGTGCTCGACGAAGACCAACGTGGACGATCGCTGCGGTGAAACCAGCCTGAGGCCGTGGGCCCAACCAGCAGGCCGATGGTCGCCACGAGGAACGCCACCGCGAGCGCTTGCAGCCCCGTTCCCGCGAGGTCCACACGGGACGAGGGATTCGCGGAGCTGTGGCCAAATGGAAGTCGAGCCACGGCATAGATCGCGTCGTGGGCCACCTTCAGGGCGCTGCCACCGAGGTACGCCAGTGTCAGGAGTCGGATGCCCCTGTGCCCTCGACGGATCAAGGGGATCGCCAGGATGCTGACCGTCAGCAGGCCGAGCATCCACAGTAGGTTGACGACGGCGTCAGGGGGAAGCCTGAGAGCGTAGACGGAGTAGCGCTCGTGCAGCAGATCCCTGATGGCCCTGACGGCGAACAGGCCCAACACCACAGCGCTGACGATCGCCACGACCAGCAGCATCCAGCTCGCCGCCGTCACCGTGTCGGGGCGCTTCGATGGCCGTGTATCGGCGATCGGTCCCTCGGGCGCCGCGAATTCGGAGTCTGGCTCGGTCACGGTGCCATCGTATCCACTACGCACAAACGGGTCGGGCCAGCGCGAACTGGCCCGACCCTACCCTCCAATATGGTGGATTACTTGCCCACGTCCTCGCCGTCGGGGCGCCACACGCAGATCACGGCGGGCTTGCCGTAATCGCCGTGGGGCCAACGAGAGGCGGGCTTGTCTACCGTGGCGCCGTCGACCTCGCCGGGGTGCTGCACCGCGGCGAAGACGGTCTTGTTGTCCTCCGCGACGAAGGGTCCGCAGGTCTCGGCGCCCACGGGGAGGCTGAGGAACTGGCGGAGGTAGCCGCGCTCGGGGCCCGACAGCGGGACGACGTGCATGGCGTCGTTGGAGCCGATCACCTCGGGCGCGCCGTCGGTGGAGATCCACAGGTTCTTGCCGCTGGAGTCGAAGGCGACGTTGTCGGGGCACGAGATCGGCGAGACCTTGGACTTGTCGAAGCCCGCGAAGAACGTCGAGGCGTCGTCGGGGTCGCCGCACACCAGCAGCAGGTCCCAGCCGAACCTGGTGGAACAGTGGTCGCCGCCGCGCTCGGTGATCTCGATGACGTGGCCGCTCTTGTTGGTGTTGCGCGGGTTGGCCTCGTCGGCGGCGAAGCCGCTGGTGCCTCGGGTGACGTTGTTGGTGAGGGCGGCGTAGATCTTGCCCGTCACCTTGTTGGGCTCGATGTCCTCGGGACGGTCCATCTTGGTGGCGCCCACCTTGTCCGCGGCGAAGCGGGTGTGCACCAGCACCTCGGCGACGCTCATGCCGTCCACGAGCGACTCGTCGCCCCGCACCAGCGGAATCCACTCGCCCTTGCCGTTGAACTCGCCGTCGGACGGCAGCTTGCCCGAGCCGTCGATCTCGTCGGCGGACGTGAACGACAGCTTCGACACGTACAGCGTCCCCGACTCCAGCAGCCGCAGGTTGTGCCTGCGGTCGCCCTCGCGGTACTTGCGGTCGCTGACGAACTTGTAGATGTACTCGAACGCGGTGTCGTCTCCCATGTAGACGACGGCGTGTCCGTTGTCGGCGATGATCGGGTTGGCCGATTCGTGCTTGAAGCGCCCCAGCGCGGTGTGCTTGCGCGGCGTGGAGTGCGGGTCCTGCGGGTCGACCTCGATGACCCAGCCGAAGCGGTTGGCCTCGTTGTTGTGCTTGGTCAGGTCGAAGCGCTCGTCGGCGCGGTCGAAGCGGCGGTTCTCGGGCTTGTGGTGTTCCTTGACGTCGATGCCGTAGCGCGACAGGAACGGCTTCTGGTCCTCGGGAACCCCGTCGCCGCCGGTGAAGTACTGGTCGATGTTCTCCTCGCCCGACAGCACGGTGCCCCACGGGGTGAGGCCGCCCGAGCAGTTGTTCATGGTGCCGATCGGGGTGGTGCCGTGCGGGTCGGCCTCGGTGACCAGCAGCTTGTCGCCCTTGGCGGGGCCCGTGAAGGCGAACTCGGTGCGCAGGTGGACGCGGCGGTTGTGCCCGCTGAAGCGCCTCTTGGCGTCCATGATGGTGCGCCATTGCCCGCTGTGCTTGTCGCGCACCACCTCCACGACGGTCATGCCGTGCGCGGCCATCGCGATCTCGAGCTGCTCGATGGTGGCGTGGTCGCCGTCGGTGTAGTCGCGGAACATCAGGACTTCGTCGGTGTACTCGTGGTTGACGACCATGAGCGCCCGGTGTCCGGAGTGGTCCAGCGGGATCAGGCCCACGTAGTCGTTGTTGTAACCGAACTGGCCCCGTTGCGCCTTGGCGGTCTGCTTGTCGATGTCGAAGTCGGGGACGCCGGGCAGCAGCGGGGTGCCCCACTCGATGACGACGGACTGCTTGTACCCGTGCGGAACCGTCACCTTGTCGTCGTTGTTGGGCGTGACGGGCGTGAACGACAGCTCGCCCGAGGGCCGGTGTCCGTGATGGTGGGTGCCGTCGGCGAGGGCGGTCTGGGCGGTGGCGACCCCGGCGACACCCGCGCCGATCACCAGCGCGCCGACGCCGCCGGCGCGCAGCAGCCCGCGGCGGGAGGCGACGAGGTCGCCGAAGTACGTGTTGTCGGAGGGGTTTTCCACGGGGTGGTCGCAGGCGTTTCCGCACTTGTAGCGACAGGTCATATAGCTGCGGTTGCCGTGCCGCTTGCCGGTGTTCAGCAACGGCAACAAACGGCGGGAAGACTTCACGTTCATCGCTCCTGGTCAGAAGAGAACTGCGATTTCTGACCAGGACGCTAAGGTCCGCCGGGAAGCATCCGGCGGACCTTAGATGACGTATTGGTTAACTCGCGGTCTCGATGCTTCGCGATCACCGCGGAGTCATCGGGCGGTGACGGTCAGTTCTTCTGCTTCTCATCGTACTTGTCGG
This sequence comes from Stackebrandtia sp., assembly GCF_035643755.1. Lineage (NCBI taxonomy): Bacteria > Bacillati > Actinomycetota > Actinomycetes > Glycomycetales > Glycomycetaceae > Stackebrandtia > Stackebrandtia sp. Next base: position 42,273 of record NZ_DASQPW010000224.1, read on the forward strand.
GGATGACCAGGTGCAGAACCCAGCTCACGACGGTGATGACGATGGCGGCCAGGAACGCGATCCAGAACTGGTGCAGGCCGTCGCCCTTGATGGCGAACGGGATGTTCAGCTTGTCGGCGACGAACAGCACCAACAGGAACAGCACCGCGTTGAGGACCAGACCCAGCAGACCCAGCGAGAGGTAGTAGACGCACCCGACCTTCAGGATGCCCTTGACGATCGGTTTGATGATCGCGTTGACCAGGCCGAAGATCAGGGCGATCAGCACGATGGTGCCGATCTTGCCCGCGGTGGTGTCGGCGTTGACCTGGATGTCATGGAACAGCAGGGTGGTGACCCACAACGCCACGGCGGTGACGGCGATTTTGAGGATGTGTCTCATCGGCGACATCGTGCCAGATCTTCACCGCAAACGCCAAACGCGGCTTTCCTTGTCCCCCAAGGAAAGCCGCGAAAGCCGCAAATAGGACTATTCGTCCGCTAACTGCTGGCGATGAGCGCGATGCAGCAGATGAGAACCAGCAGCACCAGCGGCGCCGCCAGCAGGCCGATCATCACGCCGAGGCCGTTGTACTTCTGCGGCGGCGGGCCCAGCGAGCCCGGCACGAACAGCGCGAACAGCGGGCTCTTGTACTCCAGCGGCAGATTCTGCCCCGGGGACACGTTGACCTGCATTTCCGCGGGCCCGAACTCCCACAGATACGGCGAGACGACCTTGACGTGGTGCACCCCGGGGACCACCGGGAAGGTGTTGGGCTTCCACTCGGTGTTGGGCATCAGCTGCCCGTCGATGAAGATCTTCGGCTTGAAGAAGAACAGAATCCAGTTCAGGACGAAGAACTGCGCGTCGACCGTGATCCACGCCTGTCCGCCGCCGCCCGGCTGCTGCGGGGGCTGCCCGTAGTCCGGCGACGAGTAGCCCTGCTGGCCGTAGTTGGTCTGGTCGTACCCGGGCTGCTGGCCATAACCCGGCTGCTGTTGGCCGTAGCCCTGCTGCCCGTAGTTGGGCTGGCCGTAGCCCGGCTGCTGTGGGTAAGTCATGCTCGTCCATGTGTACTCGGTTTCGCGAGGTCGCCCTCGCTCAGGAAAGTACATGTTGACGTATTCTCGATCGCTCGATGACGGCAGGGGCGTTCGCGGGCGCGTCGCGCCACACCGGCAGTTGGGTAAATCACGTGGATCTCGCCGCGTGGCGCGGGCAATGATCGCCCCACGGATGCAACCCGTCGCTCGGCGGGGGCGTGTCCATTGCGAGGAAGGCGCGTTAGGCACACTGTGAGGAGTAATCGATGGCGAGCTCGATGGCGCTCGGCGCTCGGCCGCTCGGCATCGGCCACCCCCCGGGTCAGGGCATGAACCGGCCAACCGGAAAGATGGCGCTTATCGCCGTGCGTGAAACGGAGCGCGGTGACCTGGAAGTCTCGGAACGTGACGGAGTGCGCGTGCGGTCAGAAAGCGAGTTCATCGCGCTCTATGAGTCGCGATTCTCGGAGCTGGCTGCCCAGGTGTATGCGTACACATCGGACTCCGCCGAGGCCCAGGACCTGGTCCAGGAGGCGTTTCTGCGGGCCTGGCAGCGCTGGGACACCATCGGCGGCTACGACGACCCGCTGGCGTGGGTGCGCCGCGTGGCCTGGAACCTGGCCACCAGCCGGCACCGCCGCAACGCCGTGGCCCGCCGCTTCCTGCAGCGTTCCTCCCCGCCCGAGCCCCACCCGGGGATGAGCCCCGACCACGTCGCCCTGGTGGAGGCGCTGCGCAAGGTCCCCGAGAAGCAACGCCGCGCCGTGGTGCTGCACTATCTGGGGGACATGTCGGTGTCCGACATCGCCACGCAGACCGGCGCCAAGGAAGGCACCGTGAAGTCCTGGCTGCACCGCGGCCGGGCCGAGCTGGCGCGCTACCTCAACGAATTCGAAGCCACCGGTGAATTTCGTCGATCCGGGGAGGTGACCCCACGTGGCTGAACCCCGTGTCCCGCGCGCTCGTGACGGCGCGACCGAGGACGACATCGTCGCCGCGGCGTTCGCGTCCTACCGCGCCAGCGCCCCCGAGAACTTCTCGGCCCCCTCCACCACGGCCCTGATGGCCAAGGCGTCGGGCAGCCGATCCCGCAAGCGCGCCCTGACCGTGTCGGTGGCCGCCCTGGCCTGCACCGGCCTGATGGCGGCCGGCGTCGCCGTGGCCCAGACCGTCGTCGACCCGGGCAACACCGGCCCCGACGCCAAGGGCTCCGGCCACCACAGCTCCGACACCGGCAAGGGCGACGGGTCCCACGGCGACGGATCGTCCAACGGCGGTTCCTCGTCCGAGTCCGACCTGCACACCATGCTGATCACGCTTCCGGCTTTCACCGGCCTGGACTCGCGCTGCCCGGCCGGTACCTACAAGTTCCCGACGGACGACACCTCCGACCCCTCCGACCTGCCCACCGGCAAGCCGGACGAGTCGACCGACTCGGCCGTGCCCACCCAGGATCCGGGCGACTGGACGCTGCTGCCGCACGGCAGCGAGGCGCATTTCGCCGATGTGGACGGTGACGGCAGCCAGGATGCCATCGTGCCCGTCGCCTGCGGCGACACACCCGGCGTGATCGCGCTGTCCCAGACCTCCAAGGCCTTCGACTCGATCGGCTTCGTGTTCGCCGCCGACAAGCCCGGCCCGGCCATCACCGTGGTGAAGGCCAAGGGCGACACGGTGACCCTCGACATCGACGCGTCGCTGACCGAGCGCCAGGGCCCGCAGTCCTTCGTCTACCGGGACGGCAAGTTCGTGCCCGGCAGCGGCGACAACCCGTCGACCGACCCGACCGACCCCGGCTCCGACCCCGAGACCACACCCCCGGGGGACGGCGAAACCTCGACAAAACCGGATGACCCGGCCTCGACGACCTCCAACGACGAGGTCGGGTCGCGGCGTGTGTCCACAGTCGATTAGTCGGCTGCCGGACAGCGCGTCGACATCATCGGCAGGACACTTTGTGTCGCCCGTCGCACATGCGAAGGTCCCCCCGCCATCGACGTACGATCGCGAGGGTAAGAAAGGTGTCCCATGGCAAGGCTCGGCGGAGCCTCGCGTCGCGCTAGGAGTGTGCTTCAAAGGTGAATACCGTCCGGCAATTGGACCGGGTCGTGATCCGTTTCGCGGGGGACTCCGGAGACGGCATGCAACTCACCGGCGATCGGTTCACCGCCGAGACCGCCCGGCTCGGCAATGACCTCTCCACCCTGCCGAACTTCCCCGCCGAGATTCGGGCGCCCGCGGGCACCCTGCCCGGCGTCTCCAGCTTCCAGATCCACTTCGCCGACACCGACATCCTCACCCCCGGCGACGCGCCCGGCGTCCTGGTGGCGATGAACCCGGCGGCGCTCAAGGCCAACGTGGGTGACCTGCCGCGCGGGGCCACCATCGTCGTCAACTCCGACGAGTTCACGCCCCGCAACCTCAAGAAGGTCGGCTACGTCTCCAACCCGCTGGAGGACGGCTCGCTGGAGTCGTACCAGGTGCAGGCGGTGGCGCTGACCCACCTCACGATCGAGGCGCTGTCCGACTTCGACATCGGCAAGAACGAGGCCGCCCGGGCCAAGAACATGTTCGCCCTCGGTTTGGTGTCGTGGCTGTATTCCCGTCCCACCGACACCACCGAGAAGTTCATCGAGCGCAAGTTCGCCGCCCGCCCCGAACTGGCCGCCGCCAACGTCGCCGCGCTGCGCGCCGGACACGCCTACGGCGAGACCACCGAGACCTTCGCGGTGCGCTTCGAGGTGCCGCCGGCCGCGCTGCCCGCCGGCACCTACCGCAACATCACCGGAAACCTGGCCCTGGCCTACGGGATCGTGGCCGCCGGGGTTCGCTCGAGGCTGCCGGTTTTCGTTGGGGCGTACCCGATCACGCCCGCCTCGGACATCCTGCACGAGCTCAGCAAGCACAAGCGGCTGGGCGTCACCACGGTGCAGGCCGAGGACGAGATCGCCGCCGCGGGCGTCGCCCTGGGCGCCGCCTACGGTGGCGCGCTGGCGGTGACCACCAGCTCCGGGCCCGGCGTGGCGCTGAAGTCGGAGACGGTGTCGCTGGCGGTGGCCCTGGAGCTGCCGCTGGTGATCGTGGACGTCCAGCGGGCGGGCCCGTCCACGGGCATGCCCACCAAGACCGAGCAGGCCGACCTGTTGATGGCGCTGTACGGGCGCCACGGCGAGGCGCCGGTCGCGGTGATCGCGCCGAAGTCGCCGTCGGACTGCTTCCACGCCGCGATCGAGGCCGCCCGGATCGCCCTGACGTACCGCACCCCGGTGATGCTGCTGTCCGATGGCTACCTGGCCAACGGTTCCGAGCCCTGGTCGCTGCCCGACGTGAGCGAGCTGCCGGACCTGGGTGTCGAGTTCGCCACCGCGCCCAACCACACCAACGACGACGGCACCGAGGCGTTCTGGCCGTACAAGCGCGACCCGAAGACCCTGGCGCGCCCGTGGGCGGTGCCCGGCACCCCCGGCCTCCAGCACCGCATCGGCGGCCTGGAGAAGCAGGACGGCACCGGGAACATCTCCTACGATCCGTCCAATCACGACCTGATGGTGCGCACCCGGGCCGCCCGGATCGCCGGCATCGACGTGCCGGACGTGGAGGTCGAGGACCCCGACGGCAACGCGCGGGTGCTGGTGCTGGGCTGGGGATCGACCTGGGGCCCGATCGGCGCCGCCTGCCGGGCGCTGCGCGGCCGCGGCGTCCACATCGCCCAGGCCCACCTGCGCCACCTCAACCCGATGCCCGCCAACCTGGCCGAGGTGCTGGGTCGCTACGACAAGGTGGTCGTCCCGGAGATGAACCTCGGGCAGCTGTCGATGCTGCTGCGCGCCAAGTTCGGCGCCGATGTCGTTCCCTACAACCAGGTGCGGGGCCTTCCCTTCACGTCACACGAGCTGGAATCGATGCTCGAGGAGGTCGTCAAGAATGTCTGAACCCGTCGCGCTCACCTTGAAGCCCAAGGACTTCAAGAGCGACCAGGAGGTGCGCTGGTGCCCCGGCTGCGGCGACTACGCCGTGCTGGCCGCCGTGCAGTCCTTCCTGCCGAGCCTGGGCCTGGAGCGCGAGAAGATCGCGTTCGTGTCGGGTATCGGCTGCTCCTCGCGCTTCCCGTACTACCTCAACACCTACGGGATGCACTCGATCCACGGCCGCGCCCCGGCCATCGCCACCGGCCTGGCCACCACGCGGCCCGACCTGTCGGTGTGGGTGGTCACCGGCGACGGCGACGCGTTGTCCATCGGGGGCAACCACCTGATCCACGCGCTGCGCCGCAACGTGAACTTCAAGATCCTGCTGTTCAACAACCGGATCTACGGGCTCACCAAGGGCCAGTACTCGCCGACGTCGGAGGTCGGCAAGGTCACCAAGTCCACGCCGATGGGTTCGGCGGACGCCCCGTTCAACCCGCTGTCGCTGGCGCTGGGCGCCGAGGCGTCCTTTGTGGCCCGTACCCTGGACTCCGACCGCAAGCACCTCCAGGAGGTGCTGCGCGCCGCCGCCGAGCATGAGGGCAGCGCCTTCGTCGAGATCTACCAGAACTGCCCGATCTTCAACGACGACGCCTTCGAGGTGCTGAAGAACCCGGACACCCGCGACGAGTCCCTGATCCGCCTGGAGCACGGCAAGCCGATCGTCTTTGGGCCCGAAGGGAAGCACTGCGTGGTGCGCGCGGGCTGGGGCATCGAGGTGGCCGAGACCGCGAAGGTGTCCGAATCGGACATCGTGGTGCACGACCAGACGGTGACCGACCCGGCCTACGCCTTCGCGCTGTCGCGGCTGTCGGGCACGAACCTCGACCACACCCCGATCGGGGTGCTGCGTTCGGTCCAGCGCGACACCTACGACTCGGTGGTGCGCCACCAGGTCGCCGCCGCGAAGGAGGGGGTCGGTGAGCCCGAGCGCGAACTCGAGAAATTGTTGCAGGGCCCCGACACCTGGACCATCCTGTAACGATTGGCGGCGCACTGACGTCGGCGCCAAACCGCTAGGCTGATGCGCATGAGCACCGGCTATCTCGCCTCGTACAGCACACTGGGCCTGCTACTGGTGTTGGGCGTGTTGGTGTTCGTCGCCGCGTTCACCGCGAGCCGTCTGCTGCGCACCACCGACCCCACCGAGGCCAAGTCGACCACGTACGAATGTGGACTCGATCCCGTCGGCGGCGACTGGGCCCAGATGCAGATCCGCTACTACGTCTACGCGTTCCTGTACGCGCTGTTCGCGGTGGAGAGCGTGTTCGTGTTCCCGTGGGCCGTGGTGTTCGACCGCCCGGGTTACGGGTTGACCAGCGTGGTCGAGATGGGGGTGTTCGTCGCGGTGCTGGCGCTGGGTCTGGCGTACGCGTGGCGCAAGGGGGTGCTGACGTGGGCGTAGAGCTCGGGATGCCGTCGAGGCGCGGCATCGGCGGGGTGCTCGGCGAGCCGATCCGCTTCATCCTCAACTGGGGGCGGAAGTATTCGCTGTGGGTGTTCAACTTCGGGCTGGCCTGCTGCGCGATCGAGTTCATCGCCACCTCGATGGGGCGCCACGACTTCATTCGGCTCGGCGTGATCCCGTTCGCGCACGGCCCGCGCCAGGCGGACCTCATGGTGGTGTCGGGGACGGTGACCGACAAGATGGCGCCGGCGATCAAGCGGCTGTACGACCAGATGCCCGAGCCGAAGTACGTGATTTCCTTTGGGGCGTGCAGCAACTGCGGCGGTCCATATTGGGACTCGTATTCGGTCACCAAGGGCGTCGACCAGATCATCCCGGTGGACGTGTACGTGCCGGGCTGCCCGCCGCGGCCGGAGGCGCTGTTGCACGGCATCCTGCGGCTCCAGGAGAAGATCGCGGGCGAGGCGTCGGGAATCGGTGGCGTGAAACGCGACGCCGCGTCGCTGCGCGCCCCGCTGGTGACCCCGCCCCAGGGACAATCCGATGTGGAGTGATGAGGTGGCCGACGCGCTCGGCGTCGAGGTGACCATGGCCGAGTCGCGCCCCGTGGCCGACGTGGCGCCCGGCGAGTGGCGCTCCGCCGTCACCGCCGCCCGCGACCGGCTGGGCTGCGACTTCTTCGACTGGTTGTCGGCGGTGGACGAGGGCGACGACGGCATGCGGATCGTGGCGCACCTGTGGTCGCTGGCGGACAAGCGCGGGCTGTTGTTGCGCACCCTGGCGACCGACGGCCTCCTGGCGTCCATTGTCGATGTCTACCCCGGCGCGGCCTGGCACGAGCGCGAGACCCACGAGATGTTCGGCCTCGACTTTCCCGGCCACCCCCACCTGGCGCCGCTGCTGCTGGCCCCGGAGTTCTCCGGCCACCCGCTGCGCAAGGACTTCGTGCTGGCGTCGCGGGTCGCCAAGCCCTGGCCCGGCGAGAAGGAGCCGGGCGGCGACCACGGCGGCCCCCGCAAGCGCCAGCCCATGCGCCCGCCCGGCGTGCCCGCCGCCGGCGAATGGGGACCATCCGAACAGGACGGAGCCTGAGCCGTGCCCGTCTGGCTTGACCTCGCCATCCGCCTGGTCGCGGTGGTGGTCGCCTTCCTCACGCTGCCGCTGATCGTCGGTCAGACCGAGCACAAGGTGATGGCGCACATGCAGGGCCGCCTCGGCCCGATGTACGCCGGGGCCTTCCACGGCTGGGCGCAGCTGATCGCCGACGGCGTCAAGTTCGTCCAGAAGGAACAGGTGACGCCCCGCGAGGCGGACGCGCCGGTGTTCAAGCTGGCGCCGCTGGTGGCCCTGCTGCCGTACCTGGTGACGCTGCTGGTGATACCGCTGGGCCCCGGCGACCTGGTGGCCCAGCCCCTGGACATCGGCCTGTTCCTGGTGTTGGCGGTCGTGGGCGTCGGCATCGTGGCGGTTCTGATGGCGGGCTGGGCCAGCGCCAACAAGTACACGCTGATCGGGGCGCTGCGCGCCGCCGCCCAGCTGCTGGGCTACGAGCTGCCGTTCGTGCTGGCCGCCGCCAGCGTCGCCATGGCCGCGGGATCGCTGTCCCTTGTCGACATCGTGGATGCCTGGAGCCCCTGGTGGCTGCTGTGGCAGGCCCCGGCGGGGATCGTGTTCTTCGTGGCGGGCCTGGCCGAGATCCGCCGCCCGCCCTTCGACGCCCCGATCGCCGACACCGAGCTGGTCTTCGGCTACATGACCGAGTACACCGGGCTGCGGTTCGCTTTCTTCCTGCTGGCCGAGTACGTCGGCATCGTCGTCATCGCCGCGCTCACCACCGTGCTGTTCCTGGGCGGCTGGCACGGCCCCTTCGCCAACGACCAGCTGGGCTGGCTGTGGACGCTGCTGAAGGTCGGCGCGGTGTCCTTTGTGGTGATCTGGGTGCGGGTGGCCTATCCGCGGCTGCGGGTGGACCAGATCCAGCAGCTGTGCTGGAAGGTGCTGGTGCCCGTCGCCCTGGCGCAGCTGGTGCTGACCGCCGCGGTCAAGGTCGCGACCTAGCCGCCAGCCCGTCCAGCATCACGCCGAGGGTGAAGTCGAAGCGGTCGTGCCCGCCGCCGGCGGTGATCTCGGCGGCGTAGCGCCTGGTCTGCGGGTAGCCGTCGGGCAGCGCGGCGAAGCGGCGCATCAGCTCGTCGCGGCTCACCACCCACGCGTCGTCGGCGTCGCCGGCGGCCCGCCGCCGCGCCAGGGACGCCTCGAGGCTGTAGGCGTTGACGTACAACGACAGCGAGTCGATGGCCCAGGCGGCGTCCTGCGGCGCGACGCCCCCGGCCAGGAGGACCGCGAGCATTCCCTCGGTGAGCCGCAGGGTGTCGAGATTGGACAGACCGGCGGCGAAGGCGGCCCGGGAGATGCCCGGGTAACGCAGGTACTGGTCGCGCAGCTGCGCGCACACGTCGATGATCTGGCCGCGCCAGTTCGCCGGGTCGGGCTCGGGCAGCTCGATCTCGGCGCACAGCCGTCCGATGAGCAGCTCGTCGAGGTCCTGCTTGTTGACGACGTGCGCGTACAGCGAGGACGGACCGGTCTCCAGCGCGGTGGCCACCCGCCGCATGGTCAGCGCCTCGTATCCCTCGTTCTCCACGATCGCGAACGCGGTGTCGACGATGGCGTCGACGGTGATCGGCCGCTTGCGTCCGCCGGACGGCCCCCGCCGGTTCGCGGCGGGTTTCGCGCCCGAGCCGAGCCGGTGGCGTTCGGCTCGTCGTTGCTGGGGAGTCGGTGACATGCGGGCAGTCTAACGAACCGACGAACGGTGTTCTAGCTAACGAAAAACAGCGTTCGTGTTGACAGGAACACCGTTCGAGAGTAGAACAGTGTTCGTGACTCTGACACGTTCCCCCGAAACCACCACCACGCTGCCGCCGCGGCTGGCCCGCCTGGTCCTCGTCGTCGTGGTCGGCGCCGACCTGATGGACCTCGTCGACTCCAGCATCGCCAACCTCGCCGGGCCGTCGATCCGCGCCGACCTCGGCGGCGGGCCGCAGACCATCCAATGGGTCCTGAGCGCCTACACCGCCGCCTTCGCGCTCGGCCTGGTCACCTCGGGCCGCCTCGGCGACCTGCTGGGGCGCCGCCGGCTCTTCCTGCTCGGCATGACCGGCTTCACCCTGACCTCGCTGGCCTGCGGCCTCGCCCCGAACCCGGCCTTCCTCATCGTCGCCCGCACCCTCCAGGGGCTGTTCGGATCGGTGATGATCCCGCAGGGCCTGGCCCTGGTGAAGGTCGTGTTCCCGCCGGACCGGCTGCGCAAGGCGCTGGCCCCGATGGGCCCGATCATGGGCCTGGCCACGGTCGCCGGGCCGATCCTGGCCGGATGGCTGCTCCACCTCGACCTGTTCGGCAGCCAGTGGCGCTCCATCTTCCTGATCAACGTGCCGCTGGGCGTCGCCGCCGCCGCGCTGGCCTGGCGCGTGCTGCCCCGCGACGGCGGCGAGGACCGCGCCGCCCGCCTCGACCTCACCGGCGTCGGCCTGCTCACCGCCGCCTCGGCGCTGCTCATCGTCCCGCTCATCCAGGGCCGCGACCTCGGCTGGCCCGCCTGGACCTGGGCCGCCATGGCCGCCGCGATCGTCCTGTTGGGACTGTTCGCCGTCTCGCAGCGCCGCAGCCCGCACCCCGTCATCGCGCCGAGCCTGTTCCGCAAGCGCAGCTTCGTCGTCGGCCTGGTGATCGTCGCCGGGTTCTACTCGGCGCTGGGCGGCTTCGTCCTCATCATGAACCTGTTGCTGCAACAGGGATTGCGGTGGACGCCGCTGCACACCGGCCTGGCCCTGATCCCCTGGGCGCTGGGCACCTCCGCGGCCGTGCTGCTGGCCGGCGCCGTGCTGGCCGACAAGCTCGGCCGCGCCACCCTCCACCTGGGACTCGGCATCGCCGTCGTCGGCACCGCCGCGGTGTGGTGGACCGTCGCCCACTTCGGCGCCGACCTCACCACCGCGACCCTGGCGCCCGCCCTGCTCGTCACCGGCTTCGGCTCGGGTCTGGTGTTCGTCCCGCTGGTCGACTTCATCATCGGCGACGCCACGGCCGCCGAGGTCGGGACCGGCGCGGGCCTGCTCAACGCCGTCCAGCAGTTCGCCGGCGCCATCGGCGTGGCCGCCCTCGGCACCGTCTTCTTCGCCCGCGTCGGCCGACCGACCGTCGGCTCCCACCTGGCCGCCGCCGAACTGGTCCTCGGCATCGTCGCCGCCCTCGACCTGGCGACGCTGCTGCTGGTGGGCCTGCTGCCCGCGCGACGACGGGCCGCCACCCGGCAGGAGTGACGGCCCGAACGGGCCCGCTCAGTTCGCGGTCTCGATGATTGGCCCGGTTCGCGTTGTCAACGCGCTCAGCCGATGCCGGTGACCTCCAGCGCGGTGGTCCAGTCGGTCTGGATGGCGGTGCGCGCGGCCGACAGGGTGACCCGGCCGTCGCACACGGCGTTCTTCAGCTTCGTCTCGACGCCGTCCTTTGTGTATGCGGTGGGCGAGCCGTAATGGGGTTCCGGCCAGAGGTTTTCGGGATCGCGCGGCGCCCCGCCGAGCTCGAGGGGAATGAGGTGGTCCTCCTCGTAGTCGGCGAGGTCGGTGTCGGAGTAGCCGTAGTCGGCGATTCCCTGCACCTTGAGCGGGTTGGTGTAGGAGGTCGGGGGGCGAATGGTGGAGGTCCACCCCGAGACACAGATGGTGGTGTCGATAGTGGATTGCGTGACATCGGGGTTGTACGTCCCCGGGGTGCAGGAAGAATCCGGCAGCGGCAGATTGGCCTGGGAACAGGTACTGGCCTGCGCGGGGCCGGCGGTGACGCCGAGCACGATACCGCCGACCGTCAGGGTGAGAACCGTTGCCGCCATACCGGATGTAGCCACACGAAGAAATCGCCTGGACATTGTGGAGTGCTCCTTTGGGGTGGTGAAGGGGATAACTCAATGATCGCCAGGCGTAATCAGGAAAGTCAATAGAGCTATGTATCGATACGTCGAAGCTTGGGCGAATTTTCCATAATCGACGCATGCTCGCCGCCGTCGTGGGCGGCGTCACGGGGCCGCGCGCCCGCCCGACGTGGCGATCGACGCTCCGCCCGCGGCCGCCCGTGCCGCCGATCTGGTAGCCGTTCGAGGGCTGGGGTATGCTGTGCCCGCTGCCACCAATGGCAGATCACACGCGCAGGACAATCGACCCAAACCCCACCCATGGAGGACAGCCGACGTGGCCGACGACGACAGCCGCGCCGAGGACGCCGAGAAGCGCCCCGGCAAGTCCTCCAAGCGCGACGACGACGCCAAGCCCAAGGGCAAGGCCAAGGCCGATCGCAAGGGTGGCAAGGCCGACGACGCCAAGAAGGACGACAAGTCCGAGGGCAAGGCCGCCGAGAAGTCGTCCAAGGCCGTCAAGACGGAGAAGAAGGCCGACAAGGCCGACTCCAAGAGCGACAAGGCCGACAAGAAGCCCGCCAAGGCCAAGCGCCGCGGGCTGGGCACCTTCCTGCGCGAGGTCATCGAGCAACTGCGCAAGGTCGTCTACCCGACCCGCAAGCAGCTGCTGACCTACACCGCCGTGGTGCTGGTGTTCGTCGCGATCATGATCGCCATCGTCGGCGGCCTCGACGTCGCCTTCGCCAAGGGCGTCGGATGGATCTTCGGTAACGGCGGCAAGAGCAAATAGCCCCCGCCGACCGCGGCGTCGCCGACCACATACCGCTAAAGCGCGGCCAACTGACCGGGTGCTGTAAGTCACCCGGTAAACTCGCATTGCACAGCATCCCGACCAGGCACGTGGCCTGGCACCAATCGCACCAAAGAGAATGTGAGCCTTGAGCGTGTCCGAAAACGACGAGACCGCGACTCCGACCACCACCGAGGACGTCGATGTCACCGACGCCGCGGTTGTGGAAGAGGAGGAAAAGGTCGACCCGGTGGAAGAGCTCCGCCAGGCGCTGCGTTTCGCGCCCGGCGAGTGGTACGTCGTGCACTCCTACCAGGGCTTCGAGAACCGCGTCAAGAGCAACCTCGAGGGGCGCATCGCCAGCTTCGACATGGAGGACTACATCTTCCAGATCGAGGTTCCCACCCAGATGCAGGTGGAGGTCAAGAACGGCAAGCGCTCCAAGGTGCAGGCGAAGGTCTTCCCCAGCTACGTGCTGGTCCGCATGGAGCTGACGCCGGAGTCGTACTCGGTCGTGCGCAACACGCCCGGCGTCACCGGCTTCGTCGGCGCCACCAACCAGACCGACCGCCCGACGCCCCTGATGCTGGACGACGTCCTGAAGTGGCTGACCCCCGCGATCGAGCAGGAGGAGGCCGCCGCCGCGGGCTCCGGCGCGGACGCGGGCTCCGAGGGAGGCGCCACCGCCAAGCCCGAGGTCAAGCTGGACTTCGCCGTCGGCGACTCGGTCACCGTGATCGACGGCGCCTTCGCGTCGCTGCCGGCCACCATCTCCGAGATCAACGCCGACCAGCAGAAGCTCAAGGTGCTGGTGTCGATCTTCGGCCGCGAGACCCCGGTGGAACTGAACTTCAACCAGGTCTCGACCCTGTAACCGCCGTCTCGCCACCGCGCCGCAGGGCGCCGGGTGACCAGCGGATAGACTCGACCAGTTGTCCGGCGCGCGGCAGGCTCGCGCGCCGGTGTCATGAACTAGACAAGCCCAGGAAGAAGAATGGCTCCGAAAAAGAAGATCCAGGTGACGTTCAAGCTGGAGCTGACCGCGGGCCAGGCCACCCCGGCCCCGCCGGTGGGTCCCGCGCTCGGTCAGCACGGCGTGAACATCATGGAGTTCTGCAAGGCGTACAACGCCGCGACCGAAGGCCAGCGCGGCGAGATCGTGCCGGCCGAGATCAGCGTGTACGAGGACCGCTCGTTCACCTTCGTCCTCAAGACCCCTCCGGCGGCCAAGCTGCTGCTGAAGGCGGCCGGCGTGGACAAGGGTTCCGGTGAGCCGCACCGCGAGAAGGTCGGCAAGGTCACCGGCGCGCAGGTGCGCGAGATCGCCGAGAAGAAGATGGCCGACCTCAACGCCAACGACCTCGACGCCGCCAGCAAGATCATCGCCGGCACCGCCCGGTCGATGGGCATCACGGTCGACGGTTAAGAACTCCATCGTGGCGGGGTGTGCGCGCACAACCCAGACCACAACATCCACAGTAGATTAAAAGGATGCGAAAATGAAGCGCAGCAAGAACTATCGCAAGTCCGAGGCGCTGGTCGACCGGGCCAGGCTGTACGGCCCGCTGGAGGCCGTCACCCTCGCCAAGGAGACCGGCAAGGTCAAGTTCGACTCCACCGTCGAGGTCGTGATGCGGCTGGGCGTCGACCCACGCCAGGCCGACCAGATGGTGCGCGGCACGGTCAGCCTGCCCCACGGCACCGGCAAGACCGTCCGCGTGATCGTGTTCGCCGCCGGCGAGAAGGCCGACGAGGCCACCGAGGCGGGCGCCGACGAGGTCGGCTCCGACGACCTGGTGAAGAAGATCCAGGACGGCTGGCTCGACTTCGACGCCGCCATCGCCACCCCCGACCAGATGGCCAAGATCGGCCGGATCGCGCGAATCCTGGGCCCGCGCGGACTGATGCCGAACCCGAAGACGGGCACCGTCACCATGGACGTGGCGAAGGCCGTCGCCGACATCAAGGGCGGCAAGATCTCCTTCCGGATCGACAAGCACGCCAACCTGCACACCATCATCGGCAAGGCGGGCTTCACCGCCGAGCAGCTGGCCGACAACTACGCGGCCGTCGCCGAGGAAGTGCAGCGACTCAAGCCGTCGTCCTCCAAGGGCAAGTACGTCAAGAAGGTCACCGTCTCCACCACGATGGGCCCGGGCATCCCGGTCGACCCGTCGCAGATTCGCGAGACCTCCGCGGTGTAAGGCTTTTCGACAATGGCGCCCGTGCTTTCGCGGGCGCCGTTGTCGTGTCCGCCATAGCCCCTCGGTGTTGGGGGTGACCAGGGCGCCTGTTAAGCTTGCCAAGTTTTCCGATAACCCGAAGACCGTCGGTTTCCGTGCCGGTTCCCCCGCCACGGACCAAGGTGCCGATAACGACAGGCACGACCCGCGTAGGGAGCGAAGAGAACGAGCCACCAGTCATGGTGAATTGCTCGCCTCGTGCGCTGCCCGCGCCCGGGGCGATTTGTTGTTTCGGCTCCTTCCACGGTTTTCCCGAAGCCTTAGGAAGGAGGGACATGGCTGAACGAGTGATTCCCGCCGACAAGATCGCCGCGGTGACCGAGCTGACCGAAAAGTTCCGCGCCTCCAACGCCACGGTGCTCACCGAGTACCGCGGATTGTCGGTGCCGCAACTGAAGGAACTGCGCCGGGCGCTGGGCGAAGGGGCCTCGTACCGGGTCGCCAAGAACACGCTCGCCAAGCGGGCCGCGTCCGACGCCGGTCTGACCGACCTGGACGAGTACTTCTCGGGACCGACCGCCCTGACCTTCGTCACCGGTGAGATCGTCGACGCCGCCAAGGCGCTGCGCGACTTCGCCAAGGACAACGAAGCCCTGGTGATCAAGGGCGGCGTCATGGACGGACTGCCCGTCTCCGCCGCCGAGATCTCCAAGATCGCCGACCTGGACTCCCGCGAGGTGCTGCTGGCCAAGCTGGCCGGTGCGCTCAAGGGCGGCATGTCGAAGGCCGCCGGACTGTTCGCCGCGCCCGCCTCGCAGGTGGCTCGGATGTCCGCCGCGCTGCGGGACAAGAAGGAAGCCGCGGGCGAGTAAGCCACCGTCCGTCCCTAATAGACGTAAATATTGAACGAAAGGAAACCCACCATGGCTAAGCTCAGCAACGACGAACTGCTCGACGTCTTCAAGGAGATGACCCTCCTGGAGCTGTCCGAGTTCGTGAAGCAGTTCGAAGAGACCTTCGACGTCACCGCCGCCGCGCCGGTCGCGGTCGCCGCCGCCGGTGTGACCGGCGACGCCGGTGCCGCCGTCGAGGAGAAGGACGAGTTCGACGTCGTCCTCGAGGCCGCCGGCGACAAGAAGATCCAGGTCATCAAGGAGGTGCGCGCGCTCACCAGCCTGGGCCTCAAGGAGGCCAAGGAGCTCGTCGAGGGTGCGCCGAAGGCCGTCGTGGAGAAGGCCAAGAAGGAAGACGCCGACAAGGCCAAGGAGGCCCTCGAGGCCGCCGGCGCCACCGTCTCCCTGAAGTAAGACAGCAAGCCACGTCAAGGGCGCCCCGCCGATCTCGGCGGGGCGCCCTTGTGTCGTCGTCCCCGAGGCGAACCCGTAGCGGCGCGAGCAAAAGCGCCCCGCCGAGACGGCGGAGCGCTGGAACGTCCGTTTTCCCCGTTATGGACGCGGACCCCCGATGGGCGCCGCTCCACGTCCGGGGTGGTCAGAGACGCTTGCGGCTGGCGAGCTTGTAAGCCAGGTCGTGCAGGCGGGTGCGGCCGTTGGCCACCTCCGCCGTGGGAAGCGTGACGCCGCACAGGTCGAAGAACTGCTCGACGGTCTCCTCGCGCAGGCGCGCGACGGCGGCTTCGTGGGTTTGGGTGATGACAGTGGACAATTCGGCCGGGCCGTAGACCTCGTACGCGTCGGGGCGGATGTCGAGGTTCGACAGCTGGCCCGCCTGGTCGACGGTGACGGTGACGATGGCGCGGGGGTCGCTCGCGCGGAAGCCGCTAACCGTGTCTTCGGCCTGACCGCGCGAGGGTGCTGGTCGCAATCCTGTGTGTCCCATGATGAAGCGTCCTCTCTCGCCGGTTCACGGGTGGGGGTGTGAAAACCATGGTGACGCGGCATTGCACGGTTCTTGCACAGATTTGTCACCGCTGCCGTGCACACAGGTGCGAGGCGATGCTTGCGGGCCGTCGGTGCCCGATGGAATGCTAACCGTCATGCGCAAACTTCTAGTCTTGAGCGTGGTGTTGCTCGGCGCGGGGACGTTGACCGCGTGCGGCCAGGACACCGATCGCATCACGGTGTTGGCCGCGTCGTCCCTGACCGACGTCTTCGGCCACCTGGCCAAGGACTTCGAGGCGGACCACGACGGCGTGACCGTGAAGAACTCCTTCGGCGGCAGCCCGACTCTGGCCCAGCAGGTCATCGAGGGCGCCCCCGCCGACGTGATCGCCACGGCCAGCCCCGACACCATGAAGACCGTCACCGGCGCCCACATGACCGACGGCAAGCCCCAGGTCTTCACGCGCAACCGCCCCGTCCTGGTGGTCCCGCCCGACAATCCGGGCAAGGTCACCGGCATCAAGGATCTGGGGCGTGACAAGCTCCGCGTCGCCCTGTGCGCCCCCAAGGTGCCCTGCGGCGTCGTCGCCCGCGACACCGCGAAGGCGGCGGGCGTGACGGTCAAGCCCGACACCGAGGAGGAGAACGTCCGATCGGTGCTGTCAAAGGTGGCCTCGGGCGAGGTGGACGTCGGCGTCGTCTACGTCACCGACGTGACCAAGGAGGTCAAGTCCATCGACATCCCGCACGCGACCACCACCAAGTACCAGATCGCGGTGGTCAAGGACGCCTCCCCCAACGCCAAGGCCTGGGTGGACTTCGTCACGGGCCCGCGGGGCCAAAAGGCCCTGAAGGACGCGGGTTTCACTGATGCATAGGCGGCGGGTGCCGCTGGGGCTCGGCATTCCCGCGTTTGTGGGGCTGGGCTTCCTGGTGGTCCCGTTGGTGGCGCTGCTGACCAGGGTGCCGTGGGCGCGGTTGTGGACGATCATGACCGCGTCGTCCACCATCCAGGTGCTGTCGTTGTCGGTGGGCACGGCGTGCGCCTCGACCCTGCTGTGCCTGCTGTTGGGGACGCCGCTGGCCTGGGTGCTGGTGCATTGTCGGCCCCGCACCCGCCGCGTGCTGCGCACCATCGTGACGATGCCGCTGATCGCACCGCCCGTGGTGGGCGGGGTGGCGTTGTTGGCGGCGTACGGGCGGCGGGGGGTGGCGGGGGCGCCGGTGTACGAGTTGTTCGGGGTCGCGCTGCCCTTCACCACCGCGGCCGTCGTGGTGGCGCAAACCTTTGTGGCCCTTCCGTTTTGCGTGCTGGCCATCGAGGGGGCGCTGCATGGCATCGACCCCGTGTACGCCGAGTCCGCGACCATCCAGGGCGCGGGGCGCTTCCAGATCTTTCGCTACATCACGTTTCCGCTGGCGGCCCCCGGCGTGGTCGCGGGCGCCACGCTGGCCTTCGCGCGTGCGCTGGGGGAGTTTGGCGCCACGCTGACGTTCGCGGGTTCGCTGCCGGGCGTCACCCAGACCGCGCCCCTGGCGATCTACCAGGCGCTCGACACCGACCCCGCGATGGCCTACGGGCTGTCGCTGCTGCTGTTGGCGGTGGCCGCGGCCGTCCTGTTGTCCCTCAAGGACAGCTGGTGGCCGCGCTGAGCCGCGTGGCATCATTCTTCGCGATGAACGACTGGCTGGCTTCGACCCTGGGCGACTGGTTCGCCGACAACGGACGGGACCTCCCGTGGCGCCGATCGGGCACCACCGCGTGGGGGGTGCTGGTCAGCGAGGTGATGTCGCAGCAGACCCCGGTGGGCAGGGTGGCCCCGATCTGGACCGAGTGGATGGGGCGCTGGCCCGACGCGACCGCGTTCGCCGCCGCCTCGACCGCGGATGTGTTGCGGGCCTGGGGGAGGCTCGGGTATCCGCGGCGGGCGCTGCGGCTGCACGAGTGCGCCGCCGCGATCGTGGAGCGGCACGGCGGCGAGGTGCCGTCGGACGTGGCGGCGCTGGAGGCGTTGCCCGGCATCGGGACCTATACCGCGCGGGCGGTGTCCGTGTTCGCCTACCGCCGGCGGCATCCCGTGGTGGACACCAATGTGCGGCGGGTGGTGGCGCGGTTCGCGCAGGCCAGACCCGACGCGGGGATGGCCACCACAGCGGCGGATCTGCGCGCCGCCGAGGAGCTCCTGCCCGTCGACTCCGGGGCCGCCGCCGACCTGTCCGTGGCGCTGATGGAGCTCGGCGCGCTGCTGTGCACGGCGCGGGCACCCCGCTGCGGGGAGTGTCCACTGGCGAGCGAATGCGGTTTCCTCGCCTCGGGGGCAAAGCTTCCCGACGCTCCGAGCCGCAAGCCGCAGCGGTACCACGGCACCACCAGGTACGTCCGGGGGCAGATCATGGCGCTGTTGCGCGACTCCACCGCGCCCGTGCCGCGGGTCGCCATCGACGGGGTGTGGCACGAGCCGGCCCGCCGCGAGGAGGCCCTGGCGGGCCTGATCAGCGACGGGCTGGTCGACGCGCTACCCGGCGACCGCTTCACGTTGCCGGGGTAGCGCCCATTCGGGGCGCTGGTCCTCGGGCGGCGGGGCGTCGTAGCGCAGCAGGGTCTGGCCCGTCTTGTCGTCCACGAACGCCACCTTGACGGTGAGCCCGCGGCCCAGGGACACCGCGAACACCGCGGTGGCGACGCGACCGTCCACGTTGGCGCCGTAGCAGATGAACCGCCAGTCGCCGTCGTCCCAGGTCTCGCGGACGTCGGTGCGCAGCAGCGGTGCCACGTGCCGGTACACGTCGTTGAACTGGAGGCGGTTGACGCTGGCCTCCAGGGGCGTGTCGCCCGCGGAACCGTCCAGCGGTTTGAACACGGCGATCCTCAGGCGCCGCAGGGGAATCAGCCAGGCGCGATCGAACTCGGGGGAGATGGCCGCCAGGGCGGCGGCCTCGGCGAGCACCAGCACGGCGGCGCCCAGCGGGCGCTGCGCCGCCGCCGTCGCCCAGCCGTCGGGGGCCCAGAACAGGGCGCCCGCGGCG